>JAGCOQ010000123.1 GCA_017642625.1 Alphaproteobacteria bacterium
TCGGTGTTTCCCGGCCAAAAGTGGAAAAACCCATCATTATTCAACAAACAAATGTTGTTGGTAATTCTGATGAAATTGAAATGGCGATAACGCTTTTGACGGCGGCACGCGATATCTTAACAAATGCATAAAAAATACCGGCAAATGCCGGTATTTTTATAGTATGTTAGACCGAATTGTGCTATACTACTAAGTATAAAAAGTCGTTGCTGATAAATGATAAAAATACCAGTTGTTTTTGCGTTAATGACAATGGTGCCCAGCATGTGTTGGGCATTGTCGGATGCATGCACCAATCCAAAAGAATATACAATCGAACGCCGGTGTTATTTAACAGATGATGCGTGGCAACATGCACCATATAAGCATGTTTTGAAAATGTGGCGCAAAGCCGATGGCAAGGTGTATTGCACCGCAAATATGGCATTTGGGAAAATTGTGACAGCAAAGCATTGTATAAGAGATTATGATATATCGGATTTAAAATTTATTGCATTTGATGGCCGAGAAATAACAGCTAAATATGTCGGGTATGAAAAAGATTTTGCTTATGGTACATACAATTCTTATATTGATATTGTGTTTTTAACGCCCAGTGAAAAAGATGCGGATTTTGTTAAAAGTAATAGTGCAAATACGGCGGAAAGTATCAATTCTGTGACCAGCGGTTCGTTTGTATCCGTTGGTTGCGGAGGATTAAAAATACTTAGTGATAAAGAGATAGATCTTTTCCAACGTGCATATAGTGAGTTTTTGCAAAACAACAAAGAATATGTAGCACGTAATAGTGATGAAGATTTTGGTAAACCGATTCTTGATGATGGAAAAACAATGAATTTGACTTATCTTTTGGGCAAAGAGTTTTATGAAAAGATAAATCCTTATTTAATAAAATACGGCTTAGGTACCGCAGAAGATATATTTACTAATGATAGTAAAAATATAAAAGCATCTTTATGTGATAGATTTGACCAACCAGATGAAGACAGAGAGTTATATGGAAATTGTAGTGGTTGGCATGGTGATTCTGGTGGTGGTGTGTATCGTGTTTCAAATGGGGTGAACGGAAATAATATGTTATCGTCCAATTTGTGCAATGGAACTGTGTGTGGTTTGTTGGGGGTACAAGTCGCTGGATTAAGTTTTATTTCCAAACTGCCCAACAGGCATCTGTCCCCAGTGTCGTCAATGGAACCGATTATGAATACCAGATTTGTTTCAAAGAAAGAATCAGCAGAGACAGATTTTGGTGCTGAATAAAAATCAAAAAAACACCGGCATTTGCCGGTATTTTTTGTTATTTTGTCTTTGCTGGGTTAAATAAACTGAAAATATCTTTCTTTATCCCCAGTTCCAGCACCGGTGATACATCATCATATTTCGCCGTTCCTTTTAACAGCGGATCATTATATGTGAAGCCGAACGAACCATATATTCCACTTGCGATATGACGCCCCCCAAGGTGCCAACCAGCAATACCACCATTTTGCCAATATCCGTTGACCAACAATAATGCTTGGTCGTCGATAATCTTATAAGTATATGCCGCGTGCGCACCGAACTTTTCAGTGTTCACGCCGATAAACTCTAGTAATAAAGCAGAGTTAGCCCCAGAGTTGTAAATCATTTGTAAATCGCCGATGGATTTTGTTGGACCAACCATCCACAGTGTGCCAAACTTTACCTTGTTCAATAACAATTCGCCAACAAGGATGATGTCGCCATTTGGTGCGAATTGTAAACGGTGTTCGTGTGATGCGTATCCCGCCCCCAGCGAAAAATGTTTTCCCCGCACACCACCGATGGCTGCCATTGGCAAATAGTGTCCTGATTGCATGTAAACGGCATTTTGAAAGAAATAACTGACCGGCATATTTGCTGAAAATTCACCGGCGTAATTTAATGCAGAAAAGTTGCCCAGTTTAGCAAATACTTCGCCACTACCAATTTTCATTTCTGTGTGTGTATAAATGTCGTGAATTGTCGGGGTTAATTTATCACTTGCATAATTTTGAAACATTTGTGTTGTTGTAAACCCGACGACCAGTTTGTCATCAATTGTCATCGTTGGTTGTATGACAAACAGCGGTGCCCATACCAAGCGAAAGTTTTCCGGTGTCGCATATGTAAATGCCATTGCTTCGGCATACAATGATTGACGAACATTTGATATTTTTACATTTGATTGCATAGGTGCGACCGCATCAAGTGCAACAGTGCCGGTATCTTCGCGTTTTGTTGTGTCCGCGACATTTTCCTTTACGACGCGTTTTGGTTCAGATTGAATCTGTTTTGCTTGTGTTGATTTCCCTGCACCCAACAATAATAATGCAGATGCGATTAATGCTTTTTTGTTCACTTTTACCATCTTACTTCTCGTGTTTTGTGTTCATAAATTACCACAAAACCCAAAAATGTCAAGCTGTCGAAAAAAAGAGGCGTGGCAACTAGAAAAAATAAATCACACCCCAAGGGTGTGCTTAATTTTTTTTGGCAGTCCCAATGGGAATCGAACCCATGTTACCGGAATGAGAATCCGATGTCCTGACCTCTAGACGATGGGACCGTCTATCGTCCCATCGTCGTTGTCATTCCTGGCGCACGTAGTGCGGGAAAGGAACGATGGGACCGTCTATCGTCCCATCGTCGTTGTCATTCCTGGCGCACGTAGTGCGGGAAAGGAACGATGGGACCGTCTATTGTGGTCCCATCGTCGTTGTCATTCCTGCGCAGGCAGGAACGATGGGACCAGTGCGCCGTTCATTCTACACGCTATATTTTGCTTTTTCAATAAAATTAAAACCTTGCGATTCGGACAATAAATATGCTACAAACAAATCAGTGGACACAAAGGAGTCAAATATGAAAAAAATATTAACAATATTGGTAATCGTCGTTGCCGTTTTTGCGGTTATATACGCATTTTCGGGCAAATCGGGCGCCAATAACAAAGTGTTGGTCGCGTATTTTAGCGCAACTGGCAACACCGCCACAGTGGCAGATAAATTGGCAAACTCAATCGGTGCAGATTTGTTCGCAATTGAACCGGCCCAAGTGTATAGCGCAGAAGACCTGGATTGGAAAAACGAAAAGAGTCGTGCATCGGTCGAAATGGCTGATCGTGGATCGCGTCCAGAAATCGCATCACAGGTTGAAAATATGGAAAAATATGATGTTATTTTCTTGGGCTTTCCAATTTGGTGGGGTCGTGAACCGTCAATCATTGATACTTTCGTAGATAGTTATGATTGGAACGGCAAAACGATTATCCCATTTGCAACATCCGGCAGCACACCTGATACAGCCGAAGCCGAAGAAAACTTCCGTATGTTGACACCGGCAAAAGTTATAACAGGTAAACGTTTCCCAGTTGATGTAGCCGAAGAAGAACTGAAAACATGGGCAAATGGTTTGTTGTAATTTTTCGTTATGTATGAATGACCGCCCAATCGGGCGGTTTTTTTGAAATTGTTTTAGTTCGTATTTAGTGATACAATTATATTCTAAATAGACGACGCATGAAAAAGACGGTTCTGGCCTTTTTATTGGCTGTGATTTGCTTTAACGCCATGGCGGATGATTTTGCTATGGATGCCGCGTTGCGTGCCACATATGAAAATTGCGTTGGGATTGATGAATCACTGCATGATATGAAGGTTTTGGCGGGAATAAACACTGCGGTATCTGGTGTTGGAACTGGGTTGGGAATTGGCGCAACCGCGGTCGGTATCGCCAAGAAAAATGTAGATGCAGAGATAGAACAAAAGTTTAAAACACTGGAGGCATTGTGTTATAGCGCGTCCGGCGAAACAGAAGTTGCCACAGAAGAAGAGTTCCTTGAAGCCTATGGTGATGCGTTGCGTGCCAAGACCGCGGTTAATAATGATGATATCAAGAAATCTGATGCAGCCGAAGAAATTCGTGAATTAACCGAAAAAAGTAAAAAACTGGGCAACTGGCGAACTGGCTTGTTGGCGGGCAATACGGCGACCAATGTGGCGGGTGCGGTTATATCTGGAACAAACAAGGTGAAGCAACCACTGCGTGAACAAATTCAAAATTGTATATCGTCGGTAAGAAATCTAAGCACCGCCATAATGCAGGCAAAAATTAACGGCGAAGATGTATCCGAAGCGGTGCAAATTGAATCTGCGTGTAAAGAGTTTGAATATGTAGATGTGGCAAAGATAAACGATATGGCGACCGGCGGTATGGTTTCGTCTATTGTTGGCAGTGGAACCGGTGTCGCCGGCACAATAGCCAGTGTGCTGGCTAATTCAGACAAGGTTCGCGCAGAAGATAATAACAAAGAAAAGAATCTGAATACGGCGGCAAATGTTTTGGCGGCAGGCAGCACCGTTGCAAGTGCCACCGCCACTGTATTCAACGCCAGTCAGATTAAAGCCATAAAAGATGTGGCAAGGGTCGCGGAAAACTGCACGGAGGTGTTAAAGTGAGAAAACTCTGTGCATTTTTGTCGGCAATGTTTATCTGTTTGCCTGTATTAGCAGACAGGCAGATAACTGTTCCGCCACTACCGAACCTTCAACCTAAAGAAAAATTGATATATATTGATCCAGAGGTCACAAAATTCGTTATCAAAAAGTATATTTCGAACATGTCCAAGGCATATTTGCCGGAATATACGACCGATAAAAAAGATTCCGAAATACTGGCTGAGTTTTTGGATTCCTATAACCAAATGTTGACCCAAACCGAGGGGTTGGTGTCCAGTACCCTTTTGAATGAAGCGTGCACAAAGGCGTTTTCGTATTTAAAAAGGACGGTTTTTAACTCCAGTATAGATTTTTCAAAGGACGTATTTGTATACAATAAGTGTCTTGCTTTTGGCAGGGAATTGGTGACCACGCACACAGAACAACGTTCCGATTGTAAATATGAAATAAGCAAGGTTAATGGTTCACAATCGCGTATAAGGTATGTAAATAAAGAAGACGGTCATGGATTTGTGCGCAAAAATGGCACAATCGCATGGCGTTTCTTTAACCCGGGTGCGTTAAGGGACAGCCCGTATAAGTGTACCAGATTGAGTACAAGCCCAAACGGGCCTTTTGCGGCATTTGATAGCGAGTTGCGTGGTCGTATGAGCCTGCGTTATCTGTTGGAGACATCTCCGAAATATGAAGATAAGACAGTAAGCCAGATTATACCAATATACGCGCCATCCAAGGAAAATGATCCCGCCCGATATGTGCGAAATCTTAGGGCGCTGGGGGTCAATGTTAACAAAGTTGTATCTGAACTTACCGAAGCCGAATGGGATAATTTGCTGGATTCAATCGCGCAAATAGAGGGTTGGAACAATGCCGGTACTGTTGAATATTTTTAAGCCTGAACATAGCCATTGAATAATAAAAAACAGTTGCAAAAGCCAGAAACAAGGTTATAATTCGCTATGCTTTTGGGGTGTCGTTCCTTTCCCGCACTGGCGTGCGCCAGGAATGACAAAAGACTTTATCCGTATGATATTGTCTGTTCCAAGTTTGCTGGGGTGTCGTCTAATGGTAGGACAAGAGATTTTGGTTCTCTTTATCATGGTTCGAATCCGTGCGCCCCAACCAAAAATTTAAACGCCCACAGGGGCGTTTTAATTTTTGCTTTTGGGGCCATGGTTCGTAATCTGCAACGAAGTTGCCGGTTCGAAACCAAGTAGATTTCACAAATGTAATGCAGTGAAATCGTTACGGGTTGCCCGCAGGCATAGCCGAGGGAATTGAGTGCGCCCCAACCAAAAATTCAACCGGCATTTCGCCGGTTTAATTTTTTTGATTTTGGTTATTGTTTATCAAGGTCTCGTGCGCATTCCAGAGAACAAAAAACAAGACTTTGGTAATTTCGAAAGTAATTTTTACAAAAATTAGTCCGCCTACACACCACAACCAAAAGTTTCTTAATAATATATATCAATCGGAACGTTGTGGCCGGTACAAAAATCTATAAAGAAATTAACAAACGCACTGACTTTTGGAGATTCCGCTATTTCTGTCCTGCAAATGCATTGCGTTTCCATTTCGTATTCAAAATCTAAATCTTGCAAGCAAACGAGGTTTTCGCTACTTTCATGAAACCACGACGGTAAAACCGTAATGCCGTCACCGTCGTTCACCAAACGATATATCAGTGCCAATGAATCAGATGTTGTGTTCAAATGCCGTGCGCGTTTTATAATGCTCTGATATTCAGGCAGATTCAGATAACGTTTAACCATACATAAATCATGGTTTTCCAATAAATCGTTTATATTTTTTGGCATTCCGTGTTCGGCCAGATATTTTTTACTGCTATAAAATTTTAAATGGGTTTTGAATTTAAATAAAACTGTTCCATGGACGTTTGGGTGCAATTTTGGCTTAATGATTAAAATATCCATATTGGATACGTCGGGTTCTTTCCGCATTAATAATTCCAGGCGGATTTTTGGGTATTTAGCGTAAAATTCGGACAGATCTTTTAAAATATAACTGCCGAATAAACCTTCTTCGGTCCATACAGACATAGAGCCAGACAACGCATCCAAATCTACAAATGTTTCTGTGATTTTATTAAGCAACCCTTCGATGGCGCAGATATCATTGTAAATAATCTGGGCAGAGTTGGTTGGCTGGCTGCCATCAAAACTCCTGTTGATAAGTTTAGTATCAAATCTATCTTCTAAATTTTTTATCAGTTGTGATAAATTAGAATTTTTAATGCCATTTTCACACGCGGCGATTTGGATACTGCCCTTATCAACGACCTCTTTAAGTGCCAATAGCTCTTTTAATAAAATTAGTTTCGACTTTAATGTTGACATCTTGTCATATATTATATGGACAATATATTTTGTAAATAAAAATATTTAACCATAAATACATTTTACAAATTCTTCTAATGTTTTTCCCGTAGAATTTAATATTTTTGCAATACTGCCCGTTGATGGCCATCTGGGTTGACCGTATTTTGACCAACGCTTACTTTTGTTGAATGTTGTCGGATCCATTCCAGAAAATCGTGCCAAACTGGAACAAGACATGTTGTGGTGAAGTGCAAAGTTGTCAATGGCTTGCCATATATCTTGGTGTGTCATAGTTGTACTCCTTTTTTTGTTGACCCGTATTTCATTGTATCCATTTTTTGGGAATCTTGTTTTATCCCGTTTTTATTTATCGGGTATATAAAAAGGGGAAATAAACATGATAAAATAATACAGAACCCCCAGAAATTGGCCGATAAAGTCGCTTTGATAAGGCATAATAAAAGGGGCTAAATATTCCTAGGTTTTGCATATGGATTAGACGAAAATACATGTTCGGTGATCTAGAAAATTTATTTGGTGTTTGTTTTTTCTTAACAATAATTATACTTTTTATTACGATGATACTAAAGAGGCAGATATGGAAATCGTTAAATATATAAATCGTACAACACATCCTGCGCATGAAAATGCGTCGGTTGATGAATATATTATGCAAAATAAAGATATTGATGTTTGTGTCGTGACGGTATCTGGGCGTGCACCGGCACGTGGGCGAATGGTTAACCGTACCTATACATGCGTTTGTTATTGTATTGATGGGCTTGGCACGGTATGTGGCCAATCAGTGGCAAAAGGTGATGCGTTTAATATAGTTGCGGGGGAACCGTATTGGTTTGAGGGGGATTTTAAATTCATTATGTGCGGAACACCCGCATTCAACCCCGCACAGAACAGGGTTGTGGAATAATTTATATCAAACTTTTGTGTAATGGGGGATTTTTTTCAAAAATACCCCTTGAAATAATTTTTATTAAAATATATAATAATTTGTCAACATAATCATTGAACTGGCGGTCCTATAAACCAAGGGGGATAATATGGCACGCAAA
>JAGCOQ010000124.1 GCA_017642625.1 Alphaproteobacteria bacterium
GAACACCCACATATAATGATTTTATTTGCAAAATGGAAAAACCGCTATATAATTAGCGTCGCCATTGGGGCATAGTTTAATGGTAGAACATCGGACTCTGACTCCGCTAGTATTGGTTCGAATCCAGTTGCCCCAACCAAAAATTCAAACACCCGTTTGGGTGTTTTAATTTTTGGTTTTGGGGTTATGAGATGAGAACCAAATGTTCGAAAACAAGTAGATTTCACAAGCAAAACGCAGTGAAATCGTTACGGTTTGCCCGCAGTCGCGGCACACGCAGTGTGACGGACGAGGGAATCAGTTGCCCCAACCAAGATAAAATCAAAATGTCCCAATGGGGCATTTCTATTTTCTCTCTGGTTTGGATTTATAAATATTCCACAGCCGTTCAAAACCGTCGCGATCCAGTTTCGCATCATTTACGATGGACAGAGAATCCCAATCAACCACCCCGACAATGTTATACTTGTCGTCCAGCATAAAATTACTGACGTTCAAATCCAGGTGCGCCAACACAGAGTTTTTAGTTATTGTCGGCTTTTTTGCGTTCTTTTTGTGTTGCAACGGCATCAAGAACAGTTCGTTGTTCGGAATAGATTTTACCGATATGCCCTGTAATTCATCAATCATTTTGACGACTTGGGCTTTGATTTTCTTTTCGTGTTTGATGATGTTGTCTTTGCCGAATTCGTGCAGGTTTTTCCCAGACAATTTATCTGCAACATACATGGGCATTTTCTTGGCGACAAAGATTCTGGGGATTTCGACACTCAAATGTGGACGTACAATGTCCAGTAATAACTGATAGTTATTTAATTGCGCGACCGAAACATCACGAAAGATTTTTACAAAATACCGATTGTTCACGACACAGGTCATACGGTTCATGCTGACTTGGCGAACAAAGCGAATCGTGTGGACACGCACGCCATATGTTCGACGCACAAAACGCGCGATTGGTATGCGGAACAAAAATACATTTACATTACCGCGTATGCGTCGGCGCCGATCTTGACCGGTGAACAGGTTGGAAATCAGTGCGCTGATGTAAAACGGTATTTTATACATAGGTTTTTAATCCTTTGCATTGGATTATACTATATGTCGGATTATATTCCTAGGAATTGTTTATGTTGCTTTTTGTGTCTGATTTCATTATCGTTTATACATAGACAACGCAAGGCAAGGGGGATTCTATGTATAAATATGGACTGTTTCGTCAGGCAGCATCTAATTTGGCGGGGGTGTTTGGAAAATCGCGTCCGCAACGTCGGTTAAATCGCGATCGGATTCGGTATTATGGTCTGATTGATACGGTTGGGCAAAACAGAATCCCGCGTCAAAAATACCCGACCAAGATACCATTGGCGTTCTGTTTCAATGCGCGGGGCGCGCGCATGGCGGCGGTCACAATGCGTTCCATTTTGGATGCGTCTGCGGGGCGTTGCGATTATGATATTTACTGCGTTATCGATACGGATGTTGATAAGACAATTTGCGATATGATGCGTAATACCATCAAGCCACACAAATCATCTATTCATTTTGTTCATGGCAATCATGACTTTGACGAATCGCCACGGCGCAAGTGGCCGATTGCTATGTGGTATCGGTTGATGTTGCCGAAACTGTTGCCAAATGTTTCGCGCATAATTTAC
>JAGCOQ010000125.1 GCA_017642625.1 Alphaproteobacteria bacterium
ATATCAGACATATTGTCATTTTAAGATATTTTTTATATGCGTTCAACCCCAAAATGTGATATAATGCGCGCATGAAGTTGTAGGGATTTATCGTATGAAAACTAAAATCATTTATATTTCAGGCAGTGAAGTTTTTGATATAGCGGACATCCGCGCTGCTTTTGAAGAGGTTCGCACAGCATTATCATTGGACAAAGGAACGGTGCTTTTCGGTGTTCCCGTTGATTGCGACGACGCATTTGCCGACGGTGTATCTGCACCGGTGGCTGAAATTCGTCCGGTCAGTATTCCCGAGCCAGTTATCGAACCGGAACCGGTTGTGGAACCAATTCATGTCGAAGAAGAAATATCTGTGGTGGTTGATTCTGAACCAGCCCCCGAAGAAAAAGTAGAAAAACCGAAAAAGACTTCGCGTCGTTCACGCGCCAAGGTTGTTCCGATCGTCGAAGAACCAGTCGCAGAAGAACCAGCGGAAGAAGCAACAGCAGAAGAAAAACCAGCGATTCCTATTTTATCTGTGTTGGGTGCCAAGTCGGATTCTGAACTGGTGGTTGCCGAACCGGAACCGTTGCCGGAACCGGAAATAGAAGAACCCGAACCAATCAAGGTTGCACCAATTGAAATTACACCGGTCGAACCAGAACCAGCACAAGAAAAAACCACTGCAAACGCGGACACACAACATGTATCAATAAGCGATATGTTGGCGGACGATTCCGTGCCGGTTGCAGAACATGAAAAAACACTGGAAGAATTACTGGAAAGCATGACCCCACTGGGCGAAGATGAAAAGGTTGCCCCAGAACCCATCGCAACCCCCGAAGCCATTGTTACCCCAGAACCAACTTCAAGCGACGATACAGATGCAACATTGGAATTGTTGGCCACAGAATTTGCAGAAGCCGCCGACAAGATTGTTGCACCAACCAAAACAGAAACACGTGGCAAAATTGGAAAACTGAAAAACATTTTGCCATTTAAAAAGGCGAAACGTGATGATTCCGGAATAATGGGCGACCTGTTTGGATGGGCGGGCGTTGCCAACGACGAAGATTTCACAATACCGGGATTCTTTGCGAACGCGACAAAAAAATAAAAAATGAATGTCAGTGAAATAAGACGTTTACTGGAAAACTCTGGAATTCATGTATTGAATGCAGATTCTTCTTATGTGTATATCGAAGATCCATCTTGCATCATGCGTGGATTCGAAGATTTCTTGCAATATGCATGGGTCATTATTGTATTTATCGCCGGCATTTTATTATTCGGATGGGGAATATCGTTAATACGCGGTGCGAAAAACGATATTGTGACAAATTTGCGTAATATGTTTTTGATATTTGCAGCACTCGCCATCATTAACCCTATTTTGAACGCGCTTTATGATGGTGATGTATTCAGTGTTGGTTGCAAAACTGTCAATGTATCGATTTCTGAATTAAACACTTTATTGGCGGCACGCAACAGTCGCCTGTCTAACCGCACACCTGATTTGTATGAAGATTTTGATATTCAAGATACTGGCGTGCCAGTCCCAATCATGGAAGAAGACGATTAAATTAAATGCATCTGACGCGCAGAATACACTATATCGTTTGACACAACAAAATGGTCATATAATTCTATGCTCAATCCAGCCAACACAGATTGAACCAATGTTGTAATTTCTATATCATCACGCGAAAAAGAATTATTTGATGTCGGATGATTATGCACCATAACAATTGAACGCGCATTTAGTTCCAGCGCACGACGCGCAATTTCACGTGGATAGACCGCACTGGAATCAATGGTGCCTGTGCTGTGTATTTCATCAACAACCAATCTTAAATTACTGTCCAAATACAAGATGTGCAATTCTTCGACTGTTTTGCCCGCAACAATAATTCTGCAATAGTTATGCAAGATTGTTTCATTGTGAAAGATTGGTGTTTCTTTTAATTGACCACGATAATTTATCGTCATCATTTGCTGAACTAATTTTATAAAAACGGCGGTATTATTACCAATCCCTTTTACAGCCGTTAAATCGTCAATCGAAGCAGAAAGAACCTGATACACACCACCAAATTGTTTTACCAAACTGCGTGCCAATGGTCGCACATCACGACGCGGAATTGCATACGCCAATAACAATTCTAACTTTTCATAATCCGCCAGTTGACCATCCAAAAACTTGGCACGTAATCTGTCGCGATGACCGGCATAAAAGTTTTCATCTTTGTCCGGCAATTTACAATCCCCCGTTATGCCATACGTTCGGTAAATATAATCACACCATCTTCGGTAATGCCCAATGTGTGTTCCCATTGTGCCGACAAACCACCATCAACAGTGCGCGCGGTCCAACCATCTGGATCGATTTTGCATTCCGGACGACCAGTATTAATCATTGGTTCAATCGTAAATACCAATCCCGGAACCATTTTTACCTTGTCCCACATTTTGTCATAGAAATGGAATATTTGTGGGTCATCATGCATAACCTTGCCGATACCATGACCGACAAAATCACGTGATATTGAAAATCCATGTGGTTTAACAACCGCTTCTATCGTTTTACCAATTTCAGACAACGGCACCCCCGGCGCACAAATAGAAATCGCAGCATTTAACGCATCTTGACAAGTCTGGACCAATTCGCGCGCTTTTGGTGAAACATTACCAATCATAAACATACGCGACGCATCACCATGCCACCCCTTGTATTCAGCGGTCAAATCAACATTAACAATATCACCATCTTTTAATATCACATCATCACTGGGGATACCATGCACAATAACATCATTCACAGATGTGCAAATACTTTTCGGATAACCTTGGTATCCTAAATCAGAAGAACGCGCACCATTTGCCTTTAAAAACTCTGCCACCATACGATCTATTTCACCGGTTGAAATACCCGCCTTGATATAGGGTGAAATATAATCAAAACAGCGTGCGACCAAATCGCCCGAAACACGCAAACGTTTAAAATCTTTTGGTGCGTAAACAGATGCTAACATTTTTAATTCCTTCTTTTTATCGCCAACTTTGATGCACGCATTGCCAACTTTAACGAAAAATCACGCAACAATATTTCTGTCGGCATACCGGTTGTGCGCAACTGACCCTCTAGTTCCGTCAATCTTGTTAAAACAGATGTTATATCTGCTTCGGACCATATTTTCAACGCAGTCCGAAACTTATCATCCACCTTCCAAAACAAACGCGGTAATTGCCCATCAACAACCGCCACCAATAATTTTTTAAAGTGAATATATAACATACGAATTAACATGTTGGGTTCTGCGCCACTGTACAGCAAACGATCCAACGCCATCATAGTTTGTGTTAAATGTCCCGCCGTCAAAGAATACAAATAATCGTCCGTATCAACGGCACCGGTATCTGGCAAACACTTTTCCACATCTTCCAATTCAACGACATGTTTATCACTGACATATATCGCAATTTTATTCAAGAACCCACGTGTAATTCCGCGATCTCCCCCAAGGTGCGTTGTCATATACGCCATGGCATCTGGGGTAATTTGTTTAATACCCGATTCCGCAGATAACTCTTTGCGAATCAATGTTTCCAGTGTCCGTTCATCATCATTATAGCATGGCAAAGCGGCAACGTCGTCGCCCCCTTCGAACAAAGAACGCAACCCGCCACCTGCACGCAATTCGCCGGCGGTCACCACGACCATTGCACACAGCCCAGTATGAGAAATCAAATCGGAAATAATCCCAGTGTCACTGTCGCCGGCATTGGAAATCAAAACCATCTTCTGACCACCGAACATAGACGGGGTGCAACTTTCCGCAAATAATGCGCCCTGCTTTTCGACCAAGTCATCTGCATCCAGCGCAAACAAATTATCTTTTTCTATGCCCAGTTTTTCAACGACACGATCACAGTATTCGTCCGCCTGACCAGCATCGGGACCATACACCAACAATGCGCGAATTTTTGTTATTCCGGTTTTAAAATCAGATTCTTTCCACTTCATTATTTTTCATCTGTCGTATGGGCATCTTTGTATGTTTCTGCGATTGCGCGATTACCGATTTTTTCCGCCAACACAGTTATAGTATTCTTCACAGCGTTGTTATACGACGCGTTTGCCGCCACCAAATAGCGCACAAACGAATAAGATTCAGACGCGCTTTCTTTGCCGGTTGCAATTACCTTGTCGCCCGATTTCAGCGTATATGTCGCAGTCATCACTATTTCTTGCCATGTGGAAATACCGGTGGATTCCAACGCCTTGTATTTTGTTGTTGGGTCTTTCAGTTTAACTTCCAATGTATAATGTGCGGTTGCATCCTTTTGCCCACCGAAATATGTATTCAGTGCGTTCCGCATTTCTATGCCATTAACACCACTGGCGATTGGCGCAACATAAATATCTGTATCATTATCTGAAAACAGTGGGCGGAACCCACACCCCGCAAGAAGCAAAAATAATAATAACTTTTTCACGCCTGCACCTTTTGGTTTGTCTATGACGTTTTCCTATTGCAATTTGCTTTAATATTACCTAGACTTTTAATAAATCGCAAGGGGGAATAATGAATATTTTTATTATGATGTTGGTTGCTTTATTTATGGGCACCTATTACTTGATTTCAAGCCCGTCGCTACGCATTCGCGAGCAGGAAATTGACTATGCCATAACCCGCGCAGACCTGCGTTCTATTGCTGAATGCACAATGGCGGCACACAACGCGACAATCAATGGCCACACATTTGACGACGAATGCGTGGAAAAGAACGGTATCAAAAGCAATATTATCTGTATGGATTCCAGAAATTCAATCACCACATGTGATGGCGTAAAAAATAAAAGACCGGAATACACCTATATCTTGACAACGACCCAACCTATCCAAGACGAAGCATATAACGATATGATGGAAATCTTGGAACAACACTATGCCAATGTGGGAACATTCGGGGTTCTTATTGACAACCAAATCGTTTCAGGCAGCGGAACAAAACGTAATATGCCAAAACCTGTGACCAAGGAATATAATGTTTCCGATGGTCAATTGGTGTATTTGACCCAGTATTCTATCCCTGATGTTGAAACCGAATACGAAACGACCGAAGCGGACGATATGCGTTGTCCCGCGGGAACGGTCAAAGTGTTCCGTTTCGGACGCTGGCAATGTATCAAAGAAAACACAAAAACGAACTGCGCTGGCGATATGATTTGGGATTCTGATTTGGCCGAATGCATACCCGACGAATCACGCAAACCTTTGTGCGCAGCGCAACAGACCGCGGTTATCGTTGATGATGTATGGGAATGCCTGAACCCGTTTGCCGATAAAACATGTGGGGGTGGTATGATTGCCCGCCTGAATTATAACACACTGGAATGGGAATGCGTATCCGACCCAAATGCCACCCAAACCGCCAGAAAATGCGATTATATAGCTTCGGGTGTGGTATATGGCCGCCAAGGCGCAACATTGCGTCTGCCACCATCTTCATGCACAGATTGTGAAACATTGTATGTTGACCAAGAAACATGTCGCGCGACATGCTTGCCCGACCCATCTAAACTAGGTGATCCGCGTTGCTATCCGGAAAACACCCGCACTTGTTCTGGTTCGACAATGGGATTTTACTTTGGGTTCCCAGATGCCGCATACATTGCCAAGGTTTCCGCGGTCAAAGGCACCCAAGTTCCGCTGGATTCAGACCATTCTAAAAACCGCAAATTCAACTGTATGGATTGTGGTATTGGTGGAATAAATGAATCTAAATCATTACCGCCATACGTAATTGTGTGCAATTAAAAACGCCCAAACGGGCGTTTTTTATTTTGTTTTTTGACGTTTTATATCTGCAATTTCTTTTAAATCCGAACAAGCTTGTCTATATTGAGCCGATGACACATATTTGCGGTTTGCTGCAGTGATTTGCGCCTGCTCTTCGGCTTTATCCAATCTGTCTTCTTCTTTTTCTTCTGGGGTCATTTCTCTTGGCAATACATTCGGTGTCACAACCGCCTTTTCATCACGAACGCCATTTGGATGGCGTTTATCAATAACGTTCAGCATTTGGACACGATATGATTTGCGTTTGAAATCTTCAAGATTCTGACTGATAACAATACGTATCATTTCACGCAACAAAGTCAACACCTTGTAATTATCATCAGAATGTCCATTTATCAAACGAATGATTACATAACCATTTTGAGTGTCTATGTTGTCATACCAAGATCCCTTGTCACGACCATTTAACATCATAAAATCAATCATTTTGTGACGAAGTTTTTCCACGATTTCAAACCCTGGGAAGTTTTCTGGGACACCATTACGACAAAAATGATATATATCTTCTTTGCCATTATACATAAACGGCGAAACCTTGCCAAATCGTGCGGGATTATAAGACATTTCGTTCCACAAAGCATGGCAAATTACACCGCCACTAATCTTGCCGACGCTAACACGTGCGCTGGTAATTGGTTTTTCCCAATCTTGACTCTGTCTAAATTGACCATAAGCCGTTGCCAATGCTGCACCGGTCAATTTGCCGAAATAAGCACGTTGCGGACTGTATTTAATAAGTTCGCGTTTGGAAAATACTTTTTGTTTTGTTTTTTTATCCATACACCACTCCCTTGGCTATACTATATATAGCACACAAACCGGTTTTGTCAATACAATATATGCCAAAACAACAAAAAAAGCGGGGCGATTGCCCCACCCTATTTTATCCGTCATACCGCTGATACTCACCTTTGTCCAGCAACTCTTTCACCATATAGTGTTTTATCTTCTTGGCGGATGTTTGCGGCAATTCTTTTTCAGTAATCGCAAAGTGTTTCACCCACTTGTATTGCGCGATTTTAAGGTTAGATGCCTTTATCAACAACGCGACATATTCCGCCTTGGTCCCCGGTTTTACTTGGAACACCGCATAAGGCACAATTTTGTCGTTTATTTTATATTCAAATACAGCCGCTGCCAAAATGTCGGGATTTTGCAGATACAAGTCTTCCATTTCTTCGGGCCAAATCTTTTTACCGCTTTCCAGCACAATAAGTTGTTTCTGGCGTCCCTTTACAATCAGGCGACCCTTGGAATCCAATTTACCAACATCACCCGTTTTAAACCAACCATCTTCAAATGCGGCGGCGTTGGCTTCGTCATTACCGATATACCCCGGCATCAGCATATTGCCACGAAACCATATTTCACCAACACCATCTTTGTCTGGATTGTTAATCTTTAATTCATTGCCCATTAACGGTCCCGCATAGTGAATACCGCGACCATCTGGCTTTGGCACCGCCCAGTTAAACAATGCCGGTCCCGTTGTTTCAGTCAAACCAAAACAATCGCCAACCGAAAATCCCAATTTTTCATAGAACTTACGAATTGTTGGTTTTAATGGTGCACCGGCAGAAACCAAAACGCGTGTCCGCCCACCGAATATGTCGTGCACAGGTTTTGTGAATTTATCCACCACGCAACCCAATCCGATTTTACGCAACGGCTTTTGCAACGCCAAAACCATACGCATCAGCCACCAAATATGCTTTTCGCGCGCACCATCTACTATCTTCTTATAGAACACTTCCCAAATACGCGGAACCGCGGGTATCACCTCTGGCTTATACTCTTTCCAATCCTTTACAAATTCGGCCGGTTTCAGCACAGGTTGCAATAACAATTTACCCGCCAAAGAAACGGGGCAAACAACATTTATAACGATTCCATATATATGATACAACGGCAAGAAACCATAGAATATAAATCCAGGTTTTGCGATATGCTTGTAATATTCTGCCCCTTCGCACAACGCCAACAGATTACCATGTGTAATACCAACAATCTTTGGATTGCCCGTTGATCCAGATGTAAATGACATTTGTGCAACATCCGCGCGATTTACATCTGCGGCAACAAAATCTTTTTCGTCGGTGTCATCTTCGTTTTCAATATCAAACATAGGCACATCACAATCAAACATATGCGCCTTGTCGGCAAGTGCCAATTTTGCCCCCGTGCGTGTCATCATATTAATATGTTCTTCGTGCGCCAATCCAGTATCCAACAACAACGCACGCGCCCCGATTGCCAAAATAGCATAATACGATTCAATGAACGCAGGGATATTTCCGCACAACAGCGCGACAACATCACCCTTTTTGATTTTGAATTTCTTTGTTAACAACACCGCGCGACGTTGCACCGCCCGCAGAAAGTCGGCATATGTTTTCTTTTCACGAACAAAGAAGATTTTATCTTCGTTGTTGGCGCAAACCTCTGCCAGCATTTCATACATGTTAGTA
>JAGCOQ010000126.1 GCA_017642625.1 Alphaproteobacteria bacterium
CAGTATATTGATAGTGAAGAACCTGTTGTTATTGCGGGCGACTTTAATGTTGCATTGGAAGACAGGGATGTATGGAATCCAAAGAATTATGTTGGTATTGCGATTGCTGCACCAGAGGCACGTATCATTATGCAATCTTGGCTGGATATGGGCTGGGTTGATGCTTGGCGCAAATTACACCCAGATGAAATAGGGTATACTTGGTATGGATATCGCGGACGTGATACCATCGGTAATAACCAAGGGTTGCGTTTAGACTATTTCTTGTGTAATCGTGTGGCGGGTGCGCTGGTTAAAAATTGCGAAATTGATATGTCGCCACGATTGGCGGAAAAACCAACTGATCATTGTGGGCTGATGCTTTCATTAAAGTAATTTGAAAATCATAAATCGTCAACGCGCGCCAAATCGTCGTATGTTTTGTATTTTTGTTCGCTGGTCGGCAGATATTCATATGGTGCATTACCAGCGGAATACATATTGAACAGTTGCTTGGTCTTATCAACTGCGGCATTAATCATTTTTTGTGTTGTTTCGGCATCATACGGGATATGTTTCACATCATTGTTGCGCAGTTGTATAAACATCATAACCGGTGTTTTACTGTGTTGCGTTGTCTTTATTTTAAATCCGCCCGATTGCAACATATATGCTTCCAACGGTAATTGTGGCATTGTCCCCGCCAGTAATTGTGATTGTGATGGGGCGGCACCTGTCTTTATATCAATAACCATATCATCACAGACCCGATCGGCGCGTGCACGAACAGTGCGCGAAGCACCACCATCACCAACCGGTATTTTAACAGAGCCTGAAATCTCGCTATATGCATCTGGGCGGGCTTTTATTTCATCAACAATAAATGGTGCGATTTCCAAAAAGCGTTTATGCCAAAAATGGAACAATACACCATTTGAACCCAATGCTTCATTTGCCGCCGCGTCCATGCGTGCAACCAATTTTTCCGCGGTATCGGTTGGACGCGCGTGTTCAAACGCGTCATGCACCAGTGTTCCAAATTTGCGCGCATCGGGTCCCAACCAATAATCATCAATTGGTCGCAATCGCAGAATATGTCGCGCATAGAACGCGTATGGGTTATGTATCAATAATTCTAATTCCGTCACATAAACATCAGACCAATCTACTGGTGGTGTCGGTGCAGAATAATCAAGTGGGCGTAATTCAACATCATCACGTGCATGAATTACCGACAATATATCCGTTGCAATCTGGGTATCATATTCGCCACCACGCGCAACAACGCGCGACAAGAATCTTGATTCAGTCGTTTGAACACCACCTGATATTTTACTGCGTAACCAATAAACATCCGCACCACAAGACAGATTCATAAAGTCCAACGACATTAACGATACTTTGTGATTTGGTGATGGTAATCCTATCTCTTCTGATATTACGCGTGGCAACCATGCATTTTCATAACCGGTTGATGGAAACATTCCGTCATTAAGTCCAGTTAAAATGATAACATCAGCGGTTTGCATTCTGGATTCAATCGTTCCCAGAACGCATGTATGTGCATCATTTGTTGGGGTTGCGCGAATTACAACACTTGATAATGTGTCCGCAATAAATGCGCGTGCATCAGATACGGTTAATGAAATCTTGTTTATCTTTAAAGCTTCGGATAATTCTTGCAGGGCGGTCCATATCGGTAACGCTGCTTCATCTGTGGGATTAAAACTGGGGAACCATATGTCGCGTCGCGCATCAACCATTTCTTGAATTATCTTGAATAAATCTTTTTCTTTTTTATATAAGTCGTCAAATGTATGTGATTGCTTTTCAATCCATTCATCAAACAGGTTTAGTATTGCACGACCAACGGCATGCATAGTCGCAGGGCGACCCCCAGAAAAGTCTGCTGATATTCCATATGATGCAAACGCGGCGGCTATACGTTGGTTTCCGGCGGCGTCCGGCGTTATGACCAATACCGATTTTTTGTTTTTAAGTGCGCGTGCGGTGATTTCTGCAACAGCCAACGCTTCGGTGCTTTCGCGTTCACATTCAACCAAATGACAATGTGAAACGGCGTTTGTTTTTTTAGGTTTAGCGGTGTCATTACCAAATGTAAAGTTCATAAAATCAATAGTATCAGATGCACCAACATCAATCGGTTGTATATCTTTTATTTTATAGCCAATACGATTTAAAAACTTGTATTCAGAATGATATGGATTTGTTGGTAATTCAAAATCGGCTTCGCGTCCCGCAATTTTTCCAGACAATATAATTTTTCCAAATGGTAATTCTGCAATCGTTGCCATTAAATCACTGGTGGCGGGAACACTGGCGGTGGAACCACACACAATAGCCAATTTATATTTGCAATTCGGATTCTTTAAAAATGGTATCCATTCACGAATATCGGCGTTGCGTTTAGCGGTTGTTGTTGGAAGCCCGCGGTTAATGCCGTCGATATTAGCGGACAAGATGTTTAATAGTTTTGCTTTGTTCTGAAAATGTTCAGCAAATTTTTCATCAACTAGTTCTATCCAGTTTATCGTTGCAACATCAACACCTTCGTTTTCCAGATAATCGGTCATACGAACCAAATCGTGTGCAATCGGCAGGGCGGTTGAAATATTGCCAATGGTAGTTTTTTCCTCTGATAATAATCGCGCAAGCGTCACAACGCGTTCTGTATTTGAAACAGTATCAGATTGTGCGGGTTCATATTCATCCGCTTCGTCAACACCTTCGCCCAGTGCAACCATATGTGGCAAAATAATCGCATGCCCCATTTTTTGCACCAACATTTCTTCAACTGTTCGTACTGCACGACGACTGGGCAAGAAAATTAAAATATCCGCCAATGGAACATTTGATGCATCAATTATTTTCCATAATGCATCAGCTGTATGTGCAGGATTTGTTGCGAAAAAGATGTTTTTATTTAATGCCAATGATTTTCCTTATGGGTTCAATTCCTGTTTTTTTCTCGGCCGAAGTTTCAATAATTTCTGGCACCATCGCACCATGATCAGTATGCTTTATTTTTAATTGTTCTGTTTCGCGTATGCGCTTGTCTTTCTTGGTATAGACGATTTGGTATTGAATTGCGTTGGTATCACAAAAATCCATAAGTTCCAAATCAGAATCACGTGGACCAATGCGCGAATCTATTAAAATGAACAAGCGTTTTAATGCGCGACGTGTTGTTAAATATTCTTCTAATCGCTCTAACCAACGCAACGCGTCTGCCTTGGAAACACGCGCATAGCCGTATCCGGGTAAATCAACAATCATAATACGATCATCAATATTAAACAGGTTTAACGATTGTGTTCGTCCAGGTGTATTTGATGTGCGTGCAACGGGTGCACCAACAATCGCATTTATCAAAGATGATTTACCAACATTACTGCGACCCACAAAAGCATATTCTGCGAATTGCGTTTTTGGTAAAGATTTTACAGTATCAAAAGAGCCCACAAATCTAATCATTGTCGTCCCCCCGATTTAACATACGTTTGTATGCTTCCTTCTTGGATATGCCGGCGCGTGCCGCAAGATCAGCCGCCGCAGATTTAGTTGATTTAGATGCAATGTCATTTACGATTTCGCTTATTTCACTGTTCGACATTTTGTGTTCAGGGGCGGGCGAAACAACAATAACAATTTCACCACGCGGTGGCTCTATGTGCATTAAATCCGCCGCATAGCCAATAATTGCCTGTTCATGAATCTTGGTTATTTCGCGCACGATTGCGATTTGGCGTTCGGGCATAACACGTGCCAAGTCGGCAATA
>JAGCOQ010000019.1 GCA_017642625.1 Alphaproteobacteria bacterium
ATACCCAATGGTATACCGGATATGGCGAGAATGGACAAGCAGCAAGCCCAACAACATGCAGTTATGACGGTACAATAAATCTTCCCGCAACAAACCCAAGCAGACCGGGGTATGCGTTTAATGGCTGGACATTACGGGTGCCGCCATTTGATTTAACAACATTGGATCCGACAATTCATTCAACATCATATGAATATAAAGCTATTAGTAACAGCAATCAATATAACGAAACCTCGTCACAAACTTCATCTGGCGCAGATGCAGCGGGGTTAAATAGTGGTGAATGGATGGCGACATTTAGTTATGGAACAATATATGGTCGTGCATATTGTTCTTCTTTACAAGGTGGAATAAGTGATGGAGATGAAGAACCATACTGGCCATCTGGACGAAGTAACAACTGGCGCGCATCTAATGCACAGGTAACAGCCAATCCAGGTAATACATGTTGGTGTCAAGTGACGGGATACACGCCACAAAACGGAACACGGCAAAATGTGTCATCAACAGATTGGATTGCTTTTTATTTTGGGAAGTTAGATAGGTTTTTGAATGGCGGATGTAATTATTATGGGTATAATGGTGACTGGGATGCGGTGGATGAATGTGAAACAGAAGCTTGTTTTAAATCTTGTCCTTATTTTTGTGCTTGGGAAACTATGTATACTAGTTCTACTGATTCTACTGACCATCGAAACACATACCTACCGGCACTTTATGGTATATCACAATAAATCAGTTTCTTTCCCCAAGAAAGAAACCGTCCCTGTCAGCGTGGGGACGGTTTTTTTTGTGGTTCCCCTTGGGGAGAATCTTTGCTCTCGTTGCAGAACCAATTCTCCCCCATAGGGGGGGGACCCGCAGGGTAAGGGGGGGGTGGACAGCCCAAAGGGCTGTGTCATGCTGAGCGCAGCGTGAGCATCCAGGTGTATTAATGTGTCTGGCGTAACGCCAGACTACTTTTTTATTAACCTAGATTGCCACAGTCGTTCGCCGGGCATTGTGCTGGCGCACAATTTCGTCGAACTCTTTCGCAATGACAATACTCTGGAATAATTGGCAAGAATTATGAAAGAACCGGAACACCCCCCTCCCGGTCTGTGACCGTACTCCCCCACGGGGGAGAATATTAAAAGTCCCCGCCTGGGGCGGGGAAATAATCAATGTTATACGATAAATGGCAGGTTTTCCAATGTTCCTTCGGTCACACGGACATTTACGTCTATTAACATAAATACTGAATCTGGTGATTTTTCCGCCGCGCATGGCAGAAAGTTTGTAGACAGCAAGTGACTCGTATTAACTGTTAATTTTGTCACAAGATGGTCATCGTCCAGCAATGTATAAATTGGACCTATGTTATTTGGTGTATTTTGCCCGATTTCATGTTCGTTTTGTGGGCAACGCAGACCGTCCAAAATTGTTTTAACCCGATTATCTATGTCTGAACGCGGAACACCCACGATTTCAGGGTGCATTAACAGAATATCAAGTTCTGCAATCATTTTTAAATTAGGTGTTATAATTGGATTCCAATCTATGCCGCCAATGTGACGCGTGGATATAGGGCTTTTGGTTGCGTCCGGCATCATAAATTTAGTCAAATTATCCCACGGTTTAAGAGTCACCAGTTTTTTTAATTGTGGGTGAAACTGCATTCGAATATCAGCAATATGCTGGGCGCGTTTTTTAGGGTTTGTTAATATATCGCCATAGTATAATAATTTGAATTTCATGAGTGAACCTTTTGGTTGTTAAAATATTCAATAAAAGTGTTTAATCCCAACGGATGAATCTTGTAATTACCATTCTGTTTGGTTATCAAAGGTGCTTTGTGATTGTTAACTGTGATTTGTACCCCATGAATAAAAAGCGAATGCATGCTTTTTTTGATATTATCTCTGGGTTCACCGAGTTTTTCAGCCAACTTAGTCGG
>JAGCOQ010000020.1 GCA_017642625.1 Alphaproteobacteria bacterium
ATATAAATGATTTTAGTTTTCATACGATAAATCCCTACAACTTCATGCGCGCATTATATCACATTTTGGGGTTGAACGCATATAAAAAATATCTTAAAATGACAATATGTCTGATATAAAACAACAAATCTTTCAAGAACTGTCCGCACTGGAAGATGCGGCGTCGCGTCTGCGTGGGGCGGCGGTGGTGGCTGGACGCCAAACGGATCTTGAGGTTGCAATTTTAACAGAGCAGGTTAAAACATTGCGCGACAAAAATAAGCGCGCAGCCGAAATGGTTGACAAGTCGTTGAGCATACTAAAGAAGTTACAATGAGTGTAGTATCAATACCTATTGTTAATAAAAATTATACCATGGGGTGCGAAGATGGCCAAGAACCGCGCCTGATTGAGTTGGGAAAAATGGTTGATGCGCGTGCGCGTGAAATATTGGATAAAATTGGTCCTTTGCCCGAAAGTTCGTTGCTGGCGACACTGTGTATAGTTATGGCGGATGAAATCCGTAATCGTCCAGTTCAATCGGTGACTGATGCGGATTTGCGTGAGATTTTGGCGCGAATTCGGGAAATCAAGAACAAGATAAATTAAAAATGCACCAAACGGTGCATTTTTTAAATCGAGTGTTCCAAATCGAACAGATTTTTTTGCAATCTGGATTGTTGCAGGGTGAAAAATTGTTCGGCTGGGTTGACATAATGTCTGACTGCGGGGGTTATTGTTTCGATACCTTCGCGCCAGCCTTCGATAACGCGTATTGCCGCCACAACACGTTCCATTTGTTTGTCGTTCAGTGTGTGCAGTCTGGTGTTTCTGGACACGCCAACCATATTGCACAGGTTGTTTATATATTTTATGGTGTTGTTTTCATGCGGTGGCGCATATTTGTAAATTGCGGCGGTAATCGTTAAGTTGCGGTAATTATCCGAACGCAACAGGGTTGCAATCGCCTGTGTTCCGGTCTCTTCGTCTGGAAATACGGCAAAACCGCTGGATTTGCCGGTCGCGCCCATTTCGACGGCCTGACGTGAATATCTTATGCAGCCTGGGTTATTATTTCGCCATGCAACCGTTCCACCACGACGTTCAATCCGATCGCCATTGTTCATGACATAGCAAACAGTGCCCCCCTTGGTTATTGTTTCGACAACACGTGGTCTAAGGTTTTGTATAAGCTTGGTCAACTTTTGTTCTTGTTCGCCAGATGGCATATCTGCTTTATAAAAAGTGGTATCCAAGGCAACCCTTAACGCATCTGGCATATGTTTTTCACAGGACATATGTATGTGATAAAGGCTTTTTTGTTCGGATGTTGAATTTTTAAATGAAGTCAAAACCAGCATACCAGTCAAAAGTGCAGGTATTTTATATTTCAAAGACATTGTTTCCCCCTTTGTTGCAATCAAAACGCCCTCGGCAGTGCCGAACACATTCTCTTTTGGTTATATTTTGATTGGTTCGTTGCGATACCGGTGCAACGTACATTCAAGCAAAGGAAAACTTTGC
>JAGCOQ010000021.1 GCA_017642625.1 Alphaproteobacteria bacterium
AATCTTGCCAAGAATCAGATAGAGGTTAAATATCGTGTTAATGATCATGATACAGAATCATTACCTGCGACATTTAATGTTGATTCTGTGGTAAGTGATGTAATAAAGACAATCGATTTGTTAAAATAAAAAAATGGGGCGTGGCCCCATTTTTTATCGTGTGCGGAAAAATCTGACATCATCAAATTCGGGGTATCGACCAAACATGGTGCGGGCGGCGGGACAAATTGGCAAAACGCGTCTGTTTTGTTGTCGCGCCATATCACATACTTGGCGAACCAAATTTAACGCAATATCGTCTTCGCGGTATTTATCGTTAACTTCGGTATTATCGATTATGACTATGTTTGGCCCTGTGCGGACAAAGGTGATTTTGCCAACAATATGGCCGTCGCAATATGCGTAAAAACCGTTGCCGTTCGGAAAAGGTGTATATGTAATTTTGTCTGCCATGATTCCCCCCATATTTGTGTGAAAATCATAGCATCCATTTTTTGTGATATAAATATGATTGTATGCCAAACAAAACGGGGCGTTTGCCCCGTTTTTATTTCTTAATTTTATCGAAGTTTTTTCGAATAATATTTCCACTGCGCCGCAGCCCCGCGGATTCAGTTTTATCCAGTTTTGGCATAAGTGTTTTTGTTGCGCCGTTTGCGCCAACCACGCGTGGTAATGACATGGCGACCGCTTTGGCGCCAATGCCATCAACGGTGCTGACCGTCAAAATGCGGTTTTCATCATTGGCGATTGAACGCACCAAGTCGGCAACTGCGCCGGCAATTCCGTCCCATGTGGCACCGCGACCTTGGATAATTTCATATGCCGCATTGCGAACGCGGTGTTCGATTGTTGCACGTGTGTTCGCGGTCAGTGGGGTTTTAGTCTGTTTGCAGAAATCGTCCAGTGCGATTGCACCAACCGTTGCCGGTGTCCATGCGACAATACTGCTGTCGCCATGTTCGCCCAAGACATAGGCATTTATTGATTGTGGCGAAACAGATAATGTGCGCGACAATATCACACGCAGACGTGCCGAATCCAACATTGTCCCCGTTCCGATAACACGCGCGGGCGGTAATTTTGATAATTTCTGGGCCAGCATGACCATAACGTCCAGCGGATTTGAAACGATAACCAATTTTACATTTTTGTTATCAACATTTGCCATAACGCGTGGCACCACATCAGAAATAACCGCGGCATTTTTCTGGACCAAGTCCATACGCGTTTCACCAGGCTTTTGATTTGCGCCCGCAGATATGATTACAATTTCAGCACCACGAATAGCACGATAATTATTTGCCGCTGTGATTTTTATATCATACGAAAAAGCGGCGGCGTGGCCCAAATCTTCGGCGGCCGCACGCGCACGAACGCCATCGATATCATACAGAACAATTTCGTGTGCAAGGCCGGTATTCTTGACCGCGGTCGCAACCGCAGACCCAACCGAACCAATTCCAATTATTGCGATTTTCATTTTTTTCCCCTTGGTTGATTCTTATTATATCACATTTGAAAAAAAGTTTGCATATTTTGTAAAAAGCACTTGCGACAAATAAAATATATTTTCTATAATCAAATCACCAACAAAGGAGAAAATATAATGAAAACATTATCAATCATTTCTGCGGCATGTGGTATTGCGTTTATGGGCGCGGCATCTGCGGCAAACATCACAATTTATTATTCACCGACATGTCCACATTGCCATCATGCACGTGATTTTATTAATAACAATTTGATATATGAATATCCAAACTTGACGGTTAGCGAAGTTAACGTCATGGTTGCTGAAAATGCCAAGGTTGTTGATGAAGGCTTCACAAAATGTGAATATGAATCACGTGGCGTTCCAGTGATTGTCGTTGGCGAAAAATGCTTCCAGGGTTATGCTGATTTCATGCAACAAGATTTGCGTGATGCAGTCGAAGCGGATTTAAGCGACGAAGAAAAAGCAACTGCGGCTGAAAACAAAAAGGCATTGGAAGAAAACGCTGAACAATTTAAGCAAGAGCATGCCGATCGGGCAAATGCAGTTTCTGAATATAAAGCGGCATCTGCGGATGAGGCAAAAAAAAAATAACGGCGGTTCGTCCATTTGGTTTTATGGATTGCTAGTTATTTTGGTCGCGGGATTGGGCTTTGTTTTGTTAAAGAAAGACAATAAAAAATAAACGGACTAAAAAGCAATGTTTGATTTAACGACATTGGATTATATATACATCATCGTCGTATTGGTTTCTACTATCTGGGCGACCATACGCGGTGGTGTATATGAAACGATTGCGACACTGTCGTGGGTTGCGGCTGCGGTTGCGGCGCGATTCGCATCACCGATTTTAGATGGGTGGTTGCAGACCTGGTTCAAATTATCTGAATCAACGGTTGGGACATTGGTCGCATCTTATTTCATTGTGTTCTTTGTGATTTTGATTGCGGTCGGCTTCTTTAACCAGAAACTGCGCGACAAGGTTCAAAACAGCATAATGAATGTCACTGATCATACATTGGGGGTTATTTTCGGTATCGTCCGTGGAATTGTCATAATGGGTATTGTGTATTGGGGCGCGCTGTGGTATTATTCTGATTCGCCACGGTTGCCACGCTGGTTGGATTTGGCACGCACCCGCCCAATAATGCAGGTGACCGCCATCAAATTGGACGAATGGTTCATTCCAGGTCAGGAAAATAAGTTGCTGGCGCGGGATCAGGCGGGCACACGCGAAGCGTTGGAAATATACAATAACCTGATTAATCCGGCGGTGTCGGGCAAGCAACCTGAAAAACCACGTTCAGATGAGGCACCGGCGGCACCTGAAAAGCCGACCGAGACGGGATACAAGTCTTCGGAACGGACGGCATTGGAAAATCAGTTGTTGCAGATTGAAACGGCGGCCAAGGCAGAAGAGGCAAGGGCAAAAGCCGAAGAATAAGTCATGTTTTATGTTTAATATCAAATCCGTTCGTCTGAACGGATTTTTATTATTTGGCGAACACTTGACAACGATTTTTTTTGTATTATATTATAGTGTGTGAGACAAGAACAACAAAACAATGGAGAAGGACAAATGAAAAAACAAAATCGACAAATAAAGCAAAACAGAACAATAAAGTGGTTGGCAAACCGCTTGGGTATTAAATTCGCCATTTCTGGTGATCCTGAAGCAACAGAAAAATCATTAAGAAAATTGCTGGAATTGCGCAAAGACGAAATCTGTAAAAAAGTTATCAATCTGATAATGGTTTCAGAAGATGTCCGTATGGAAAGCGATAGTGAACGGAAATACAAACGTCTTGGATGTATCACAGGTCAATCCGACCTAAGTATGTCTGGGCAAGATTACGCGAAAAAGTGGAATAACTTATGCAGTCGCTTAGGTATTGATGAGAAAACAACAGAAAACATTGGGGATTGTGTTATGTTTGTTGGATACGTAATGATAACAAGGAAGGGTATATACCTGTTGAACCAATTATCTGCGAATAAAAACAATTTGGTAGTCAAATTTGAAGATAATGACGACAGTTTTAATGCATTTATATTCCTTGCCAGAGAAAAAAATGCAGCTGTCAGAGCAGCAGAATACGCACAAAGAGAACAGGAACGAGAACAACGTGAAAGATATAAACGTGCGCGTGCGCTGGATTATCTGAAAATTATCGCTCATGATGACCGTGTTTGGCCATGGGTGTTGTCTATGACCATCAGAAAAATGAAGAAAAAAGATCAAGTCGCAGCCGAAGTCATGCAGGTAATACAAGATGCAAAAAGTATTTTAGTATGGGAAGAAATGAGTCCTTATGACCGCGAAAGATTTTTGGAACGGGACGGACTGAAAGATTTTAAAATGCAAGATTCCGACATTGTCGTGCAGGGTGTTAATGATGCCGTTATAATAATCAGCAAAAACGGTGTTCGCAATGTATGCGACCAAGGGTTGGAACCGATTATGTTGTATACTCCCGCGGAAAGTGGTGCCAAGAAATATCAGGCATTCGAAAAGCTTGCACGGGATAGACAAAAAGTCTTGGAAAAGCAAAAATGGGCAGATGCTACAATATCACAGCATCAAGAAGATGCCGAAAATCTTGCAAGACGCGTATCGCTTTTGCGACAGATGCATAGAGAAAACCAAAAATAAAACAACCGCCCATTTGGGCGGTGTTTTAAGCATCAAATGCTATAAAAGGAAATTACAGTATGAGTAAGTTTTGTGTGTTTTGTGGAAAACCACCGGTTGATAAGAACAGGGAACATATTATCCCAAAATGGCTGATTGAATATACTGAACGCGCCAGAAAGCCAGTGGTTCAATTTCTGGAAGATGGTAAATTTAAGCCAAAGATTTCATATATGAACTTTACAATGCCGGCGTGTGAAAAATGCAACAGCGAATTTTCAAAGTTAGAAGCCGCGGTTAAACCTATATTGTTAAAAGTTTTATCGGAACAGTCAGTTAGCGCACGCGAAATAAGTTTGTTGTTGGACTGGTTTGACAAGGTTCGTTTGGGCCTGCGTTTGTCCATGGTATATTTGGGAAAGGGCTTGCACCAAGAAAAACCACATACTTTTATTAGCGAACGCACCGGTGCAGCGGATCGTATGCTGATTATTGAAAAAATCAAACCGCAGCCGGATGTTCGTTTGGCTTTTCCAGATACCCAAACCAAGTTTTTCCAATCGGGTGCGCAATCGTTCCAGTTTGTAATTGATAACTATGTTTTCACTAATGCGTCTGCACATTTTTTGGTGTCTGATAAATTGGGATTTCCACATGCAAAGCACCTTGAAATAATAGATGCGCCGCACGTTAGTGCTGAAAACTGGATGCCGGGGGTTGGACGTCCGCGCAGTCCTGTGTTCGGTAATATTTTGCCGGCGCCTGATAAAATGATTATTTATCAGCCGATATTTAAACCCTTTGTATCCATACCTAAAATATACGACACAGATTATGTGAAATCGCATTGTCTTGATTTTGCAAATGGGTTGGGTGGCATATTCTATCAACGTGGTCAAACGAACGAAGTAAAGTATTTATTGCCAGATGAAAAAATGACCCTGAAACCACGTGAAACAACACGCAGTATAGATGCGGTTTTACGTGGGGGCTATGAGGTTCAGGCGCAAGTATTGGCGCGTTCGCCAAAGTTCAATACATCAAACAAGTTGTTTAACGAATACAACAATCGATCAATGGAACTTCAGGCCAAAGAATTACAAGCAGCAATAGCCACCCACAGATAAAAACAACCGCCCATCTGGGCGGTTTTTTGTTTCTCCGTTGTTTAATGGTCGTTTTTATGGTATCATTTTCCTATAGACCAAAAGGATAAGAAATGGCTAAGAAACAAAAAGAACAAACTAATGTAGTTGGACCACATTGGTTTGGTTGGTTGGTATTGTCTTTTATATTTGGGTTTGCTGGTGGTTTTACGATGACTAGATACGGATTTACTGTGCACAATTTCTATACAGACAGTATCGTGATGTTAAATGATTATTTTTACTTAGGGTTAGGGCTGTGTTGTATATCTGCTTTCTTATCAATATTGTTTATTAGGGACCTGATATGCGAAGCGCATATAAAAGCACTAGAAACGTTTTATGGGAAATCGCGTGCGATTAAATCAGAATACGGAGAATGGGGTGATGATTAATCACACATAGAAGATGAGGCAAGTGTCATGTTAAAACGATGTACCATAGCACTAATTTTGGGAATGTTGTGTGGATGTGAAAAGCCAGAGGCTCCAAAGCGTATTTCGCAGGAAACAATTGAAGCGTTTTCAGAATATCATGAGAAAGCCTGTGGTTGTGTCTTGGATAGTATGCCAGATGTAAAGCGAGTGTTGAGGAAAAATGGTAAGAACGCCGAGGATTTGTTTTGTTTGTGGAGTTCTAATTTGTGTACAAATTCAAAATCGCAGGAAACTATACAACGCAGTGTACAAATAATCAAAGAGTTGGGTGAATTTTCTTGTGATAGTTTGGGTCTTTTTTCCGATATTGCTAAGGAACAAAATGTTGATGCTCTCTGTGCTAGATTTTGGTCAATGGATGCTGTGATTTTTTTATCTCAGTTGGTACGTGCAACAAATAAGTGCAACGAACTTTTTGGGTTGTATACGGATTGTTTTTGCGCGGTAAAAAACTATGTTGCATCTATAACTGATAAAGAATATGAACAACTAGTTAAAAATGGATATGTTTCTGAGTTCAAGTTAGAGACAGCGACATATAGTTGTCACAAATAGAGCCTTCTCACTGGGGGCAGGAGACCACAAATGGCGTATAAAAAGAAAAAGGGATTTGAGTGCGGAATTAGAAAAGTAGCAGGCATAACGATTCCAAGCTCCGTGCTGGTAAAAGAAATTAAATCATGTATCGTGAACGCTAAATCTGTGCGGGTCAGTGTGTCCAAAGACATTGTGCCGGGGCTATTCAAATATAAAAACGTAGCATATTTGATATATAATATCGGGGATGTTGTGGTGTCCGATGGCATGGTCGCATACAAGGGTAAATGTTTTTCCCACAGGGGAATTGTCTTGATGATGAAACGGCGTGCCATGGAATTAAACCCAGATGCGATTGCCAAATGTGAACAGGAAGCAAAAGAGTGGGAAAAAACACCAGTGGTGAAACCACGGAAAAAAGTTTTAACAAGATAAAAACAACCGCCCATTTGGGCGGTTTTTAATTCGTGGTGCCAGTTGTCGGACTTGAACCAACGACCCTCTGATTACAAATCAGATGCTCTACCAGCTGAGCTAAACTGGCCAACGGCAACGCATATATTACATTGTTGATTTAAGAAATTCAAGCACAAAAAATCATAAAATGCTTGCTTTTGAAAAATAACATTTAACAATATGGGGTATGACAAAATTACCTGAATTATTGGCACCGGCGGGGACGCTTGATGCGTTCAAAACCGCGATTTTATACGGCGCAGATGCGATTTATGCCGGTCTGCCGGGGTTTTCTATGCGTGCGCGGGCGAAAATTACTACCGAAGAAGTAAAGCAGGGCATAGATTTGGCGCACGGCGCGGGCAAAAAAGTTTATTTGGCATTTAACCTGTTTGCGCATGATGGCGAATATGCCAATATGCCACGGGTAAGCGAGGTTATAAGGTATCTGAACCCAGATGCGTTGATTGTGTCGGATCCGGGGGTTATTAGTTGGGTGCGGGAAAATCACCCCGATATTCCAATTCATATTTCAACACAGGCAAATATCTGTTCGGCGCGTTCTGTCAAGTTTTGGAAAAAAGCGGGCGCGTCGCTGTGCGTGTTGGCGCGCGAAGTGTCGCATGCCGAATTCAAGACTATTCGTGCAGCGTGTCCGGACATTAAATTGGAAATCTTTGTTCATGGTGCAATGTGCATGGCTTATTCGGGTCGGTGTTTGTTGTCGAACTTTATAACAGGTCGGCCGGCAAATCGTGGGGCGTGTGCGCAACTGTGCCGGTGGAATTATGATGTGATTTTGCGTGAACATGACACTGGTATTGAAATGCCAATTGATGAGGATGAACATGGCGCGTATATTCTGAACAGCAAAGATTTATGTTTGATGCCAAGATTGGCCGAGGTTTTAGAATCCGCCCCAGATTCGTTAAAGATAGAAGGGCGCAATCGGTCTGAATACTATGTCGCGTCGGTGGTGCATGCATATCGTGCGGCAATGGACGCATATGCGCGCGACCCTGAACATTTTGATCCCGCACCGTTTATGGCGGATTTAGAAAAATTGGAAACGCGTGGATATACAACGGCGTTCTTTGATGGGCGGGTTATGCCCGACGCGCATAACTATGAATCCGCGCGTTCTGTGTCGGATTGGCATGCGGCGGGTGTGGTGACGGCAATCGACGACGAAAAAATCACATTTGAATTACGAAACGAAACACGTGCCGGCGAAGAGATAACATTCTTGGTTCCGATGGCTGCCGATAAAATCGTGGTTAAGTTGCCGGAAATCATAAATGCGAAAAATGGCGAAAGATTACCAAAAATGTCCGCCGGTCAAGGCAACAGCATAACGATCCCGCGTGCGTGGGTTGGGTTGGGTTATGAAAAACTGACGCCATTGGTTGTTGCGTATAAACACAAATAAAAACCGCCAAAACGGCGGTTTTTATTTTTAAGCGGCATTTGACCGATAATTTTGCAACTTTTTCAGTTTTACCTGCAATACCACCTGCTGCGGTGCGGGCTTTTGATTGGCTTTTGCCTTGTAACGCGCAGACATTGTGTTAAATGTATTCGTTGCAGATTGAATCAGTTTCGGCAGTATCGTGTTAAGTTTTGCCCGCGTTTCCGGCGAAGCGATTGCACGTGCATCACGATATTTGCCCGTCATAATGCGTTTTGCGACACGCTTTGCGTGACGTGCATTAATGTGCAACAAGTATTTTGCAACGGGACTGTCTTTGTCCAATGTTGCAATCTTGGCACGAACCATTTGCATTGCATTGTGCGAAGCGGCGCCCAATGTCATACCAGCCAACAGGTTTTTCAGCAAAAACGCATGATAAAATTGGTAATAGGCTTGGGCAATCTTTTTACGATCCGCCAATGGAATAACAGATTGCTTCTTTTTCTTGGTTTGGGTTTTGGCACTTGTGGCCATGTTGTTTTGTGATTTTGCTTGCATGGCATCCCCCTTTGTTTTAAGTGTTCTTGTTTCTTCATGTATATTATAGCGCGATGCATAATAATATTCAAGGGTCATGTCAAGATAAAGTTTCTTTTGACTTTATTCCCACAATATTGCAAAGTGGCTTTAGTCGTGTTGTAAAAATTGTGTCATCGGTGGGTTTCGGTGTTGATACGTCTCGCTGGTCTTGCCAATAATGGGGGTCGGTGTGTTTAATTTCATCAGATAACAAGGAGTTTATAGATGAAAAATACTTTGAAAATGGCAATGTTGGCAACTTTGGTTATAACGCCGGCTTTTGCAGACGGTCAGGTCGCTACATTGCGTAATATGGAAAATCCGTTGTATTTACCAACCGAAGGCGAAGTGTATAGCAAACTTGGATTCGGTGTGATGTATAAAATCACAGATAATAACGACGCTCAACATAAATTGTTCCATGATGGCGAAGAGGAGTTTCCAATTTGGCGTCCGACATTTGAATTGGGTTATGGTATTACGGATCGTTGGGCGGTTCATGGTCAAATTGGTTATACCCATAATCGCGATATCAAACGCTATGGTTTCCACCTGGGGCGTTTGGGTACTACTTTCCGCCTGGTTGACTTTGATGGCTGGGTCTGGGATTTCTATGGCGACTTGCACATGGGCGGTATAGAGAAGATGAAGGGTTCATTGGTTGATAACGGTGCCGGTTTGACATTTAACTATGACAACTATTCAAACGGTCGTTGGGGGTATCATGTTGGAACCAAATTCGGTAAGGTTTGGGAAAAATGGACAACCAGTGCATACTTTGAATTGTTGCGCACACATGGCAACCACAACAACGAAATCGACCTGTCCAAGGCAGAAGTTGATGTCGGTCAGGGAACTATGATGTCTGTGACCTCTTTGGGTTTGCCTAAAAAGATGTCGGTTGATTTGAAATCAACGGCTGAATTCGATTTTGGTGCCAATGCGTTTTACCAAGTTAATGACCGCTGGTCTTTCGGTTTGGGCTTGAAATATGTCTTCCATGCTCAGAACGGTTTGGAAAAAGTTCATACCAAGATTGAAAGTGAACAAGGTCAGCAACTGGCGAACCAATTGTTGCAAAATTACAAAGAAATGAACGATCGTTTCAATGAATTTGCACAAAGTTTGACTATTGCATACCAAGTGTCAGACAGCACACAGGTGTCTTGGTTCATTGAAAATACATTGGACGATGGTCAACGTTTGTCTGCTAGCACAAGCGACTTTAAGATTGAAACGGCACTTCGTTTGAATGTTAAGTTCTAATCAAAGGACAAAACTAAAAATGCCCCACATTTTTGTGGGGTGTTTTTTATTCTTATAAAACACTTTTTTATGGGGCGATTTTATGGTATAATGTATCAAAAGGAAGTCAGGACAAGGATGAAAAAGTTCGGTGTTTCTGCCGCTTTGATGGGGATTGTGTTGGCTGCGCCAAGTGGCGCAGGTGCCGCGTATCCTGTTTATCAAAACGCAAATAATCAGATCGTTGCAAACGGGCAGGTTATATATTACCCAAATCAAGCCACTACTCAGGCTGTTCCAAATCAAAACCAAGTTATTATGGTAAATCCAAACGTTGCGGCGAATCCGACACGTATAACCGGAACTTTGCCCAAGGTTGGATCAAATGTCACCGCGGCGGGACGTCAGTATTATCAGCCGGCGGACTATGATCGTTTGGCGGACAGTGGTTTGTATATTGGTTTGTCTGCGGCATACAGCGCGTCAATTATGGGAACTATGGGTGCGGATTATACCGGTGAAACCAAGGCGTTTGCTGTTCCGGGGGCGTTTAAACCTGCGGATTTCCAATCTGATACCGTAATACCATTACAAGTGTCCGTTGGTGCGGCAATTAACAACGATATTCGTGTTGATTTTTCATTTACGCGGTATAGCGGTCTAAGTTATGCCGATCAAGTAGAAACGGCGGACGGTGCGGGTGGTTTTGTGACCGCCAAGGTTGATGGTGGTGCAATTACAGCCAACGCGACCATGTTGAACGTTTATTACAATATTGATTCTTATACCGGCTTTATCGCGGGCGGTTCGTTGCGTCCGTATATTGGTGTTGGTGCCGGTATATCTTTGAATACTATTGCGGACTATGTTGTTTTGGATAATACATTCTATTCTGAAATGAATCCGATTGGTGCCGTTGCGGGTGATTTGACCGGTGTTTCCGATATTTATGCATATCATAATGGTGGCACAACAGAACAGTTGGCATTTATGTTAGAAGGTGGTGTCACAACTGAATTGTCTGGCGGATTAAAATTGGATTTCTTTGTCAGATATGCAAATTTGGGACGCGTAAAGACTTCGGGCAGTATCGTTATGTCACAGACCGAATGGCTGTCTGATGGTATGGATGGCGAATATGAAGCACCATATGACAGTGTTTATCACTATACCGACTGGTTTGAAAGTGGTCGGCTGTCCATGGTTGACGTTGGTGCGCGTCTAAGATTGCAATTCTAAAAGGCGCGTTGTGCGTTTGGTGGAGAGAGATGGCACACGAAAACAAGATTTTACACCTGTCTATATTTGTTGGCCTGTTTGGTTTCTTGGTCGGCGGTGTTGCTGATGCGGCGGTGCGTATTGGAAATAAAACAAAAAATGATGTCTATCGTCAGATTGTGGCGGCAAATGCAGCGGCGGCAAATAATGCCGCAACCGCGACAACCGCGGAAACTGAATTGCCGGTGACCGTTGCAAATCCTGATTTAGCCCAACAAATACAAGACGGCACATCAAACATAAATAAAGAACAATTGGAATCTTGTGCCAAGATTTATCCAAATGGTACGTTTGCATGGGATAAACCGACGGCGGGTATTGGTGCCGGTGGCGCGTCCACTTGTGTTGCCGTTGTTGAATTGCGTGGTTATCAAATGGGACCGGGGGGCAAAGATGTCGTTTTGGCGCGTGCCAATGTTGCCGCGGGTTCCGGTGTGAAATGTAATATTTCCGATTTTCCAGAGGCTGATTATACCGTAGATGCACAAAATGTGCTTTTCCCAGCGGATGCCGAACCAACAACCGAAGATGTTATAAAGGTTTTGAACGAAGAACAAAAGCAACATGCTGCGCTTAAAATTGCGGCGGGTGCTTTGGTTGGTGGAATCGGTGGAAATATCGCCGGCAAAAATGATGTCGGTAAAGACAGTTTGATGGGAACGGACAAGGGGAAAATGAAGGGAACCCTTATTGGTGCCTTGGGCGGTGCAGCAATCACAGCGGGTGGTTCATATGCCGGTAAAGTTGGCGGTGATATGATTCTATCATCTGGTATAAATGCCGCTGCGGGTGGTATCGTTGGAAATATGATGGGTTCAGGCGATTCCGTTTTACGTATAGAAGATTGTGCCGACGAAAGTGGAACCCAAACAGCAAAGTGTTTGTGGGGTTATATCAGCGAAGGGACAAACATGGTCGCCAATAGTAATGGCGAGATTTGCAATAGCAGTAATAATTGCGAAGAAGCCTTCTTTGACCTAGTGGACAGAAGTTATATGGTTTGCAAAGACCATTCTTGCAGACAAGAGAGTTTCGCACTTGCAAAGATAGAGTTTGATGGCAAGCCTGTAGAAGTTAATTCCCTGAAAGAGGCGGATTTTGATAAATTAAAAGAAGGCTTGGCTGGAACGGTTTACTTGTTGGAAAAGCAACAGGACGGAACATACGATATAAAACCGGGCTTAAGCAGTGAAACATCACACCCATACGCGCGTATCGTTTCTGCAATAGCAAGTCCATCACGGAAAGCCGCACTTGTTTGGGGCGTTCAAGATAAGTTCTTTGGTATAAAACGTTCTGATTGGTATGAATGGAAAAAGACCAATGGCAACGCACAGGTATACAGACGCGACAGCAAGGGCAACAAATCAGGCGCGGAATTGACCGGTATGTTGGACAACTTTGAACCGATGGTTGTTGATGCTGATGATGGCGGTATAATTGACCTGAATAACAAGGCGCGGTTAAAGGGGACAATGATTGGTGCCGGTGCCGGTGGTGCGTTGGGTGCGTTTGTTGCGTATCAGGGCGCACAAAACGATATTGATGAACGTTGGGTTGCCGCGGTTCGTGAATACAAGGATTCTTTGCAAAAGTTCTATTGTGCGACGGGGGCGCGGTTCTTGTCTTACTATAACGACACGCTTATTATACCGAACGCAGAACAATAAAAAAACGCCCAAACGGGCGTTTTTTAATGTTTGACGATTTCCAATACCTTGGTCGGAACTTCGGCGATTGGAACACGAATTTGTTCCATTGTGTCACGATAACGCAGTGTGACGGTGCCATCTTCGATTGTTTGGTGGTCAACCGTAATACATACCGGTGTGCCGATTTCGTCATGACGGCGATAGTTTTTACCGATATTACCGCTGTTTTCCAATTCAATACGGCCGATTGCCAATTTGCGTAAGTCGTTTTCAATGTTGTTTGATATTTCCAGCAATTCCGGCACATTACGCGCCAATGGAATAACCGCAGCCTTGACCGGTGCCAACCATGGCTTTAATTTCAACACAGTGCGCGATTTGCCGTCACCTAAATCTTCTTCGGTGTATGCTTCTATCATAACTGCCAACATAGCACGATTTACACCCATTGCAGTTTCAATAACATATGGAATGAAATTGTCGCCGGTTTGCGGGTCGGAATAAGACAATTTTGTCGTGCTGTCCTTGTTTTCCAGAACATGCGCATGAATCTTGAATTCATCTTGGGATTTCGTGTGGGAACCCAAGTCGAAATCTTGGCGGTTATGCACACCTTCGACTTCGTCAAAGCCATCTGGGAATGCGTATTCGATATCAACTGCGGCCTTGGCATAATGTGCCAACTTCTCGTGTGGCAAGAAACGCAGTTTTTCCGCCGGAATGCCCAGCGTATCAATCCACCACGCCATACGGGTTGCTTTCCATTGTTCAAAGTATTTTTCGTCATCCGCAGGGTTCACAAAGTATTGCATTTCCGCCTGTTCGAATTCACGCATACGGAAAACGAAACCGCGGGGCGAAATCTCGTTCCGGAAAGCCTTGCCAATCTGGGCAATACCAAACGGCAATTTATGCGGTTTTGCATCCAAGACATTTTTGAAGTTAACATATGTCGTGGTTGCCGTTTCCGGACGCAGATATGCATTTATTGCACCGTCCGCCATGGCACCGATGGACAGCCCCATCATCAACTGATATGCGCGTGGTTCAGTGATTTCGGTTGAACCACAGTTGTCGCATTTTGTTGGGTCTTTCATTTTATCTTGGCGCATGCGGGCACCGCACTTTTTACATTCCACCAATGGATCGGAAAAAGATGCTTCGTGGCCCGAATATTTCCACAACAAACGATTGGAAATCAATGCCGCATCCAGCCCTTCGATATCGTTGCGGGAATAAATCATGGCGTTCCACCAAGCGTTGCGAATATTCTTCATCAATTCAACGCCGTATGGGCCGTAATCATACGCCCCGCCCAGACCACCGTAAATCTCGGAACCCGTGAAAATAAAACCGCGCCGCTTGCACAATGCGACAATATCATTAACTGTTTTTGCTGGCATATCTTATAACTCCAAATTTTATTACTGGCATATTATGATACTGAAAAAGGGATTTTGCAAATAAATAATACATTGATTTTTTGAAGTTTGATGCGATAATTGGCGGGTTTTAATAAGAATACAAAAGGTGTTATATATGAGTTTGCGGTTTCGTTAAAAAACGCACCGTTCGGTGCGTTTTTCTTATTCTGCCTTGATTGCATTTACCGGACACATTGCAGCGCAGGTGCCACATGAAACGCATTTTGCAGGGTCTATTTTGCATTTGCCGTCGGCGTCAACACTGATTGCGCCCATTGGGCAAACGCCCGCGCAGGTATGACAACCCATGCATTGTGATTTATCAATTTTATATGCCATTTTACTTTCCTTTGTTTTTATTAATTGCGGTTGAACAGGCTTAAAATATATTGGAACATTGCAACGAATGAAATATACAGGTGTAATGCGCCCAATACAGCCAACTGATTCTTTTGTGTGTCATCACCGACATAGTTATAAGCGGACTTTAACGCCTGCATATCATACGCGGTGAACAATGCGAATACCAATACGCCAATCAGGCATACGATTGTTCCAAATGATCCGCCCATAAGTGTCGGCCAAATGAACGAAGCCAAGCCCACCAAGATTAAGCCAATCATGCCCATGAACAAGAATATGCGTAAAAAGGACAGGTCGCGAACGGTTTTATACCCGAACAGTGCCATGCATCCGAACATAACCGCCGCAATCACAAATGCGAACAGTATCGTAAACGGATTGTTTGTTATGGAAATCAACAACAGTGGCGTCATTACAATACCCATCATTGCCGCATACAAAGCCAACAATAAACCAGCGGTCAGTGGCTTTAAATGAAACGCGCGAACCTGTGCCCAGATGGACAGTGCCAGCCCGCCAAACAGCAATATGTAATAAAACGCCGACAATCCAGTTGCGGTGAATAATGTCGTCCACAGTGGCGTTGCCAATGTTAAAAATGATGCGATTGCAGTTAATCCGACCGCGCCAAACATTAACGCAAATACACGTTTCAGGTAAAGCGACATACCGTCGGCAGTCCGCAGAGATTTTGTTGTTGTTGACATAATTTTCTCCTTGTTATTTGATATTTATATAATACAATAGCCCTGCTAATTCAAGAATAAAAGGATAATAAAATGTCAATGAATTATACACCGAGTGGTTTGAGCAATATCTCTAAGGTCGGTCGGGAATCACATCGTAAAAAGATGGAAGATGCTGAAACATTAAGCGGTATGTTGTCTTCGGATGAAATCGGACAACTTATTGAACACGGCATCAACAATATTACGAAAAACCAAGAAGCATGCGCCAAAGAAAGTGCATGTTCCGCGCCAGATGCAAAGCGCATCGCAAGATACAATCAAAATATCGAAGATTGCATTGAATCTATTGGTAACCATTTAAGAAAACTGAACGCCAGCGAAGAAGTTGTGGCGGAAGTATGTGAATATGTTAGAAAAGGCGATTATGCCCAAGTCACATTGAAAGTTTTGGAATTGATGGTGAAAAAGAACCCTGTGGCGCATAGCAGAAAGTATAAACAAGCATTACAGATGGTTGCCGCGGCAAAACAAAGAACATTACAACCACAAAAATAAACTGGAACAATAACAGTGGCGATAGTAATTGACCCGATTTCCCCCGTCGCATTCAGCCTTTTGGGGCTGGATGTGCGGTGGTATGCGCTGGCCTATATCGTCGGATTCTTGTTCGGATACTGGTTGTTCAAGAAAATGTTGCTGTCACCGAAATGCGCGGTGCAGATGACGAAAAAGCAGGTTGACGATCTGCTGACTTACGTGATTATGGGGGTCGTGTTGGGCGGCCGTTTGGGTTATGTGTTATTCTATAACCCTTTATTTTTTATCTCTCACCCATTGGAAATATTTGCGGTTTGGCATGGTGGCATGAGTTTTCATGGCGGTCTGGCGGGCGTGTTGGTTGCGACTTGGTTGTTCGCGCGCCAAAACAAGATGCGCATGTGGTCGTTGCTGGATATGATGGCGGTTGTCACACCAATCGGATTACTGTGTGGGCGTATCGCGAATTTTATTAATATGGAGGTTATGGGTCGTCCAACCGACGTTCCATGGGGCGTTGTCTTTAATGGTCAGACAATGATTCCGCGCCACCCCAGCCCAATTTACGAAGGTTTCGGCGA
>JAGCOQ010000127.1 GCA_017642625.1 Alphaproteobacteria bacterium
AAGGCTCGTAATCGTGCTCATACATTGTTGGGCTTGTCAGTTGCATGTGGCAATTTGGACGAAGTTATTAAATTGATTAAAGAATCAGCAAGCCCTGACGAAGCGCGCACCGCTTTGGTTTCGCGTGGTTGGGCGGCATCGGATATTGAAAGTTATATTAATTTGATTGACGATCCAAACACAGAATACAAAGACGGTATGTTTTATATGAGTGAAGACCAAGCCAAAGCAATTCTTGAATTGCAATTGCACAGATTGACAGGTCTGGAACGCGACAAGATTCATAATGATTTGACAGAACTCGGCGCAGTTATCAAAGATTTGCTTGCGATTTTAAGTAGTCACGAACGCATTGTTCAAATCATCCGCGAAGAAACAACCGCAGTGCGTGACAATTGGTCTCAGCCGAGACGCAGTGAAATAAGCGATGCAGAAATCGACATAGATATCGAAGATTTGATTGCACGCGAAGATATGGTTGTAACTGTTTCCAACACAGGCTATATCAAACGCGTAGCATTGGATACATACCGCGCACAAAAACGCGGGGGCAAGGGCCGCAATGCTATGACAACCAAAGATGATGACTATGTGGTAAATGTGTTTGTTGCGAATACTCATACACCACTGTTGTTCTTCTCGTCCAAAGGATTGTGTTATAAATTAAAGACATACAAATTACCAGAAGCAACTGCCGCAGGCAAAGGTCGTCCATTGGTGAATTTGTTGCCTTTGACAGATGGCGAAACAATCACTGCGATTTTGCCAGTTCCAGAAGAAGAGGTTAAACGTGTTGCGGAATCAGGCAAAGAGCACTTCTTGATGTTTGCAACAGCGTCTGGCACAGTGCGCAGAAACCGTATGAGTGATTTTGATTCAATTCGTGCTAATGGTAAAATTGCTATGAAACTTGACGAAGGCGACAGTTTGATATCTGTGTTGCCATGCACCGAAGACCAAGATGTATTCTTGTCCACATACCGTGGCCGCTGCATAAGATTCGCGGTCCCAGAAATTCGTATCTTTGCGGGCCGCAATTCGACTGGTGTTCGTGGATTATCATTACAGAAAGACGATTATATCATCGGTATGGCGATGTTGAATCACGGTGAATCTGATTCAGTTGTTCGCGCCGCATACGTAAAACAAAGCCGCGCTTTGCGCCGTGCCCAGACAGGAATCGAAGAAGAAAGTGACGCCGAAGAAGAAAACACAACATTGGTGTTAAGCGATGAACAAATGGCGAAAATGGCACTGCGCGAAGAATTCATTTTGACTATCTCGGAAAACGGATTTGGTAAACGCACGAGTTCTTATGAATATCGTCTAACTCACCGTGGTGGTGGCGGATTTACCAACATAAAACTTGGTGGTAAAAACACAGCAGTCGCAGGTTCATTCCCGGTTAACGACAACCAAGATATAATCATGGTGACTAATGGCGGCAAGATTATAAGAACGCCAGTTCGTGATGTTCGTATTGCTGGTCGTTCAACCGCGGGTGTGACATTATTTAGAACGGCTGATGGTGAAAAAGTTGTATCTGCAATCGCGATTGATCACGAAGAAGAAACAGAAGAAAACACAACTGACGAAACCGCCAATACGACAGAAACTGCCGTAGACAGCGCACAATAAAAAAACGACAGGCACATCATGGAAAGCAAAGGCGAATATTTTATACCTATAAACGAAGTCGCAAAAAGATTGGATGTGCCTGCGCATACATTGCGTTATTGGGAAAAGCAGTTTCCCAATGCAATACGCCCTGTGACGGGTGCAGGCAATCGCCGTTATTATCGCGCCGATACAGTGGAAAAAATAGAAACGATACGCACATTGCTTTACGACAAAGGAATGACAATCGCGGGCGTTAAAAAGATTTTGCATAACGGTTCATTTGGCGAAGAAATGGGCGAAGTCAAAAAGCAAACTCGTAAAACAACCGCGCCTGCGCCCCGCGCAACACTTGATGAATTTGAAAAGAACGATATTGATATAGCAATCAAACTTCTCAACCAGGCCAAAGTGTTTTTAGAAGATTAATATAATTCCCCCTTCAAAAAAAATTCTCCCTCAGCATGGGGGAGGGCGGCGCAGCCGGAGGGGGTTATTCATCAGTGGAGTACGGTCAAAGACCAGGGGTAAAAAAAACAGCCAATTGCTTGGCTGTTTTTTTGTTTTGATATCCACGCTTATTCCGTAGGACCGTTGTAAAGGTTGTCGTCCTGTGTTGGATTGACAACTTCCCATCCGATGAAGTCGAAACCGACCTTTGAAGGTGCAGTTGGCAATGTGAGTCCAGTTCCATAAGAACAGGCGTTTTCTGTCGAATTGACAGGTGCAGTCCAGTTGTCTGCGCCATCGCCGTCATACGCGATACCAATGGTATTCGGTTCATAATGTGCAGTACAAGCGATTGTTGCACCATTGGCAAGATCTGCCCATGGGGAACCAGCAACTGTGATTTCGTTACCAACATAAGAACCAGATATTGGAGCGTTATTATTATTTGTATCCAATTCTTGGGATACGCTGGCAGTAATTTGTGTATTTCCAGATGTACAATCCCATCTTGTGAAGTGATGTCCGAGTCTTCCACAGTTGTCGGCATCAGAATTGCCGAGCCATGTATAAGGGCTGTCAAATTCGGCTGTACGATGTCCTGTGGCTGGTGTTCCTTGACCACCGTTGCCATCATCGCAAGAATAAGTAATGTTATAAGTATTTGCGCTCCAAGAAGCGAATATAGTTGTATTGCTTGAAATCGCAGGAAGATTTGCTGTGGCAACAGGGTTTGTGCCTGCTGAAGAAGAAGACCATCCGTTAAATGTATAACCAGTTCTGGTTGGGTCTTCGCCCACAGTTGCATCTGCTGCGCCCCAACTTGCTGTCCATGTTTGAGCAGTTGTCGCGGCTGCACCATCAGCAGTTAACAAACCATCTTTGTCAATCATCTGTGTATCATTTGTATCATAGAAACCAACCAATGGTCTGCGTGCAGGTGTTACAGATGCTGTTTCAGTTGTATCTTGGGTCGCAGTCGTAGAACCGGTTCCGTCATTTAAATTAAGGACATAAGTCACATAATCACCCAAAGGTGTTCCTTGGTTAAACGGAGTGTCTCCTTCGCCAAGTTCTGTGGTTAAATTATCATTAACAATTGATTTCCACAAAGAACCACCAGCAGCATAAATTTGTTCAGGCGAAGCCGGCACACCATTACCATTAGTGGTCGAAGCATTTGTATCTAAATTTGAATTAAGAATGATTGTGGCATAAACAGGTGCCCATTGTGCTTTCAAAGTAACAGAACCACTGTAAGCATTCAATACATCGTGAACGCAGGCATTAGCAATTGTTGCGCCATTTAAGTCTTCTGCTGTTGCGGTTGCGTTTTGTCCCTTTGGATAAACCAAGCCAGATCCTGTATTACCAATGTTACCATCTGTACCTGTTGTAATATCAGCAAATGCAGGGCAAGCCATACAAGCAATAATTCCCGAAGTTAAAAATAATTTTTTCATGATTTTCCTTCCTTTTTTAACTTTATATTTTGATTCTAGAAAAATTTTTTAAAGTGGGTCAAGAGTATATTTGTTTTTTTATAAACTTTTTTAATTTTTGCCAGATTTCTGCACGATACAGCCGATAAAAAAAGTGAAAATTTGTATATACAAATACATAAAAAAATCACCCTTTTTTTCTCTCTCTCCGCTGGAGGGGAATCTTTGCACTCGTCGCGGAATAAAATTCCCCCTTTGGAGGGGGAGGGCCCGCAGGGCGGGGGAGGTATTCTCCCCCGCTGGGGGAGGGGACCACGGAGTGGTGAGGGGGGTAAAAAAAACCTTGAATTTAATCGTTTTCATAAATACAATCTAATCATGCATAAATATAATAAAAATCTTACCGGCTTTGCGCGTCACAACCGTCGTTCAGGCAATTTGTCTGAAGCATTACTTTGGAACGAATTAAAGCAAAATAAAATGGGTGTAAGTTTTACCAAACAAAAGCCCATTGGCAACTATATTGCTGATTTTTATTGCGCTGAAAAAAATATGGTCATAGAAATAGATGGTTGGAGCCACGACGATAAATACGAATATGATCATGCGCGCGACGAATATATGCAATCACTTGGCATACATGTTTTAAGAATAGAAGACATAGATGTAAAACGCGATATGTCTAATGTTTTGATTTGGATAAAACATAATATAGACAGTTTATAGTTGTTCAGGTGAAAAATTTCACCCCCTTCGGCGCGTTGCGCCACTTCCCCTTGGGGGCAGAATCTTTGCTCTCGTCGCAGAATAAATTCTCCCCCACCGGGGGAGGGAACCACGGAGTGGTGAGGGGGGTATTCTCCCCCACTGGGGGAGGGGACCCGCAGGGTAAGGGGGGTTGGACAGCCCATGGGGCTGTTAGGCCTGTTGCCAAAAAAAAACACTGCCGAAGCAGTGTGATTATTTCAAAACTATTTTATGTAATTTTCCGCCGTACGCGTACACAACCGGCACGCCAGCACGACGCGCCCTTTCTTGTGCTAAATGCGCCCCGCGATTAGCAAGCCTTGTTATTTTTGCAGAAAGTTCATAATATTCTTTTTTCATTTATATTAAACCTTTGTTAAATTTATTGTAGAGCGCATCATCGGTTATGTCAAGTATCTCACCAGTTCCGCGTGCAACCAGTTCATAATTGTTTTCACCATTATAATACAATTCCCAGTAATTTACTTTGGAAATTACATCTTTGAAATTTTTCATGCTGCGAACATAGCGACGACGGACGTCTGGGGACGGCACATTGTGTCCACCCATAGCCACACGATGTTTAATCCGCTGGATATTTTGTTCGACAGAACTAAGAAAAATATAAATAAAAATGATTTCGTATTTGGCTTTGCGAGCTCTTTCAATGACGCGATTATGATAATTGCCAGAAACAGTAGATTCAAGCACGATAGATTTGCCAGAATCAATTAACTTATCAAACTTTTCAAGCAAAATCCGCCCAGATAACAAGCCTGTGCCATCATTGTGTTTTTCAGCGATTTCATCGGCATTAAGAAAAGTGACGGTTTCGTCTTTGACCAGTTCATGAGCCAAAGTAGTTTTACCAGAACCATTAGGGCCAGCAATAATGTATAATATCTTTTTCATAGTAATAATTATAACATAATAATTTTACATATACAAATTTATAAATTTTTCGTCGCAGAATAAATTCTCCCCCACCGGGGGAGGGGACCACGGAGTGGTGAGGGGGGTATTCTCCCCCACTGGGGGAGTGGTGAGGGGGGTAAAGACCGTCGCCAATCGTTCATAATTATGAAAGAACCGGAATCCCCCCTTCGGCGCGTTGCGCCACTTCCCCTTGGGGGCAGAATCTGTGCTCTCGTCGCAGAATAAATTCTCCCCCACTGGGGGAGG
>JAGCOQ010000128.1 GCA_017642625.1 Alphaproteobacteria bacterium
ACTTCGGGGTGCAGACACGACTCTTCGAGTCGTTAACCCCCTCTGGCTGCGCCGCACTCCCCCATGCTGGGGGAGAATAAAAAATTCAAATGATTGCATTTTTTGCTTTCATTAAAATTTTTTCTTTGTTAGAATGAAAAAATGATAACAGGGGAAGGCGAAGAGATATGCGAAAATTTATACTTTGCTCAACGTTGATTTTAACGGCATTTTCTGCGTTTGCCGAAGATCCTTCGTATATTAACGAAGGGGCAACTTGTTCTTCGACTTCTTTGTCTGGTGCGACCGGGGGTAATGTGAATTTGCGCACGGTATATCAGGCTAAATCAATACCAATTACATGGGAATCTAATGGTCAAACATATACAACAACGACATGCACATACGATACCCAATTGCAATTACCGGCGGCACCATCTGCGCGTTTGGGTTATACTTTTGATGGGTGGACATTATATCAGGCACCAACTGTCCAGGCATGTTCCATAACACCACCAAGTTGTAATAGTTTTTCTCTTGAAGCATGTATAGATTTAAATAATAACGGAGACTGTTATGATAATTCTAGCACGCATAACAATGTTTCTGTGTATGGCTTGACGGAGCCGGGTGAATGGGCATTGACACTGGATGGATACGGCGCGGTTCAGGGCGAAGCATTATGCAGTTCGACATCTGGTACACAAGGCGTTGCTGGCAGTCCGTCCACATCTAATGGCGGAAATTGCTGGTGCAGAATTACCGCCGTTACACAAACTGGTGATAATAAATGCTATTTTTCAAATTCTTCGTGGGTAAATCAAGGTGAGACTTGGGATGATTATACTAGCTGTGCGAAGTCTTGTGCTTATCACTGTTGGAAAGACATGGGGACCTGTGAAGGAGCTCTGCGTGTTGGCATGTTCGCGTCGCTTGGACAAGGGTTTACAAGTGCAACTGGTGGTGGGGCTTCGTCTGGTTTTAATTACGGCTCAACCTGCAGCAGTTCTGTTGAATCAACCGTTGCGAATAATTACGCAACAAACGGCAATGATACCCCTAAACCTGGGTGTCTTGATTTATATGGTGATGGTACGTGTAAGGATAACGATTTGGACGATAACGCATCCACTTATGGTATCACAGAGGCTGGTCAATGGGGTGTGAGATTTAGTTATGGTGACGTGATTGGCGAAGCGATATGCAGTTCAACGAACGGAACAGGCACAACCACTAGCACGCCTGATACCAGTGGCAGTGGTGAAACAAAATATTGTTGGTGCAGGGCGATGGGATATAAATTAGGCGTTTCAAATATGTGCGCCGTGTCGTCCCCTGCGTGGGTGTCCCTCGGCAACTACGTTTCGGCTGCCGATTGCGCGGACGACTGTGCGGGCAAATGCGTCGACAGCGTCCGGAGCGGCTCCGGCTTCCGGGCGGCGTTGTTCGGGGTGAATTAAACAGTTTCTGCCTCAGGATGACACCACTTTGTCAAGACTTCGTGGTGCAGGCATCCCTTCGTTAAAACTTCGGGGTGCGGGCATCCCTTCGTTAAAACTTCGGGGTGCAGGCACGACTCTTCGAGTCGTTAACCCCCTCCGGCTGCGCCGCACTCCCCCATGCTGGGGGAGAATAACCACCTTCGTCCGCTTCGCGTCCACTTCCCCATTGGGGGGAGAATAACCTTTCTGTGGTTTATGAACATAGGAGTTTTCAGCGGTTTTTATGCAAAAAAATACAGAATTTTTCTTGACAATTCGTGGCTTTAAGTTATAATAACCTTGCTTTCCGTGTAAATAAGGAAAGTAAGAAGCACAGAAATCTGCGAATTTCGCAGGATTTATAATCGGGCGCATGCGTTCGAAATAAGCCTGCTTGCGGGTTTCGTATGGTAAAAAAGAGAATAAAAAAACAAAGAGATTTTGAATGCCAACAGTAAATCAACTGATTCGGAAACCACGTAGAAAGATAGCGGTTAAATCAACTGCTCCTGATATGATGGAAAATCCTCAAAAACGCGGTGTTTGCACTCGTGTTTATACGACAACTCCAAAAAAACCTAACTCTGCTCAACGTAAAGTTGCGCGTGTAAAATTGGCTAATGGTCGCGAAGTGACTGCATATATTCCTGGCGAAGGTCATAACTTACAGGAACACAGTGTGGTTATGATTCGTGGCGGTCGTGTAAAGGATTTGCCAGGTGTGAAATATCACATCATTCGTGGTGTTCTTGATACAAAAGGTGTCGAAAGCAGAAAACAAGGTCGTTCTCTGTACGGCGCAAAAGGTAAAAAATAATACACATTGTTTTTCAATGTGAGTAATTTGGGAAACCAAGTGAAGAAACATAAAGGAAATTAAGTATGTCTAGACGTAAAGCTGCAGCAAAACGCGAAATATTGCCAGATTCTAAATATCATAATCTGGTCGTTGCAAAATGTATTAATGTTGTTATGTGGGATGGTAAAAAAGAAGTTGCCGAAAATATCGTTTATGGTGCAATGGAAAAATTGAAAACCGTTGCAAAGGATAAAGACGAATTGGCTCTCTTTTTGGAAGCAGTGGATGCTTTGAAACCATCTGTGGAAGTTAAAGGTCGCCGCGTTGGTGGTGCAACTTATCAAGTTCCAGTAGAAGTTCGTCCGGCACGTCAACAAACTTTGGCGTTGCGTTGGTTGGTTATGTTTGCCCGTAAACGTGGTGAACGTTCTATGGAAGAAAGATTATTTGCTGAAATGCGCGATGCTTTGAATGGTCAAGGTGGCGCGTTCAAAAAGAAATTGGATACACACAGAATGGCAGAAGCGAATAAAGCATTTGCTCATTTCCGTTGGTAATAATATAAAGAATAAGGAAAGACAATGTCAGTTGGAAAAACCGCATCTTTGGATATGTACCGCAATATTGGAATTATGGCCCATATTGACGCTGGTAAAACTACTACATCTGAACGTATTTTGTTTTATACTGGTAAAACATACAAAATTGGCGAAGTGCACGATGGTGCTGCGACTATGGACTGGATGGTTCAAGAACAGGAACGTGGTATCACAATTACTTCTGCTGCGACAACTTGTTTCTGGCGCGATCATCGTATTAATTTGATTGATACGCCGGGACACGTGGACTTTACTATGGAAGTGGAACGTTCTTTGCGTGTTTTGGACGGTGCTGTTGCAGTGTTTGAATCTGTGAACGGTGTGCAACCACAATCTGAAACAGTTTGGCGTCAGGCTGACCGTTATAATGTTCCACGTATTTGTTTTATTAACAA
>JAGCOQ010000129.1 GCA_017642625.1 Alphaproteobacteria bacterium
AGACCGCCGACCGTATCACACATTTCAATTGGTGAAATGTTCATGTCGTCGCGCAGGAAATTATTATCCGCAACCGGTGTGTCACTGTGCGCGTAATAATCAACAACAGTTTGCGCCAATGAAAAATAGATTGGGGCGGCGGCGCGCGCACCACTGAACGCGTTGTTCGGGGTGCCATCAAAATTACCGACCCATACAATCAAAACATAGTCGCCAAAAATGCCCGCCGTCCAAGCATCACGATATGATGACGAAGTGCCTGTTTTCCACATGTGTGTGATGCGCCGTGGCTGGTCCTTGGCGAACGGGATTTTTACACTGGGCGTTGCTTGGTGTGCCAACATGTCCAAAACAATAAAGGCGGCTTCGGGACTTAATATCGTTGTCGGGGTTGAAGATTTCGCCTTGGTATTTGTTTTGATTTCATTATATTGCCCCAAATTTGCCAACGCCGCATATATGCCCGCCAGTTCGCGCATTGAAACCTCGGCACCGCCAAGCGCGACCGATATGCCATAGTGTTCCGGTGCCTTAAGATTTGCAACACCGCAATCTGACAACGCTTTGTGAAACTTGTGCGTGCCGATTTGTCGAACAAGGTTGATTGCGGGAATATTACGCGAATGTGTCAGTGCGTCGCGTGCCAAAACAGGTCCAAAGAATTCGTTATCTGAGTTTTCAGGGGCATACACACCGAAATTGATTTTTGCGTCCTTCATAAGTGTCATAGAATGAATCAACCCCATATCAACCGCGACCGCGTATATCAATGGTTTTAATGTTGACCCCGGACTGCGACGCGCAACGACACCATCATTTTCACCGAAAATAGTTTTATCAAAATAATCAACAGAACCGATATGCGCTAATTCTTCCATGGTTTTGTAATTCACCAATATTGCGGCGGCGTTTTGAATACCAATGTTTCTTCGTTTTGCGACTTCGGTTGCCAGTTGGTTGGACAACTTGTTTTGTAATTTGATGTCCAGTGTCGTGGTTTCGGCACCATAATCGGACTTCGTGGACATTTGCCGATTTACAAAGTGCGGTGCCAAGAATGGCAAATCACGCGTGCCATACGCCGCCAACGGCATTTGCGCCAATGTTTCCAGTGATGAATCAGAATCTGGATATTCGTCCATCCAACGACGCACTAAATCGGCGCGCATATGTTGCATGTTTTGCAGACCTGTGTTCGTATTCAGTCCGCGCTTTACTGGGTTCTGTGGAATAGTGGACAGTGTAATAGATTCGATGGTGGTTAATTCAGACGGCTTCTTATGAAAATATATTTGCGATGCGGCGGCGATTCCTTCGATATTTCCGCCATATGGCGCAAGGTTCAGGTAGGCGGTTAAAATATCATCTTTGGAATAAAAGGCATCAATATAAATTGCGGCGGCGATTTGAACCAGTTTGCCCAGTGGCTGTGTCGTGTCTAAATCATATTTCAAACGCGCAACCTGCATGGTAATTGTTGATGCGCCGGCGGGGTGGGGCGCACCCGAAAAATAGTTCCGAGTCGCGCGAATCAACGATATTGGGTTAACACCAATGTGGCGATAAAAATGTTTGTCTTCGTATAATACGGTGGCGCGTTTTACGGTGTCGCTTATGTCCGACAGTGGTGCATAGATTCTGTATTTATCATCTGCGGACAATGTGATACGAAGCAGGGTGCCGTTGCGGTCATAAAAAACGCGGGAAAAATGCGTGTTGTTTAACAGCGGCGGCATAAGGAACAATCGCACCACCAAAAACAGCAAAACAATTACACCAAAAATTATCCAGCCCCGCTGATGCCGTTGAAAGTATGCGCATGTTCGGCGCCAAATATTATTCAGCAAATGCATTTGATACCGTAAATGTTTTGCCCACACTGCCCGTCGCATTTATTTGTGGATTATACATAGATGCGGCGTGAATTGGCGGAATCTGGAACGAACCGGCGGCACCAATTTGGGCATTATATGTAATTGTTTGACCTTCGCGCGTGACGTCCAAGAATACCAATACACGATCTTCGCGTGATTCTGCAAAAGACATGTCGCCAGTTGCTTCGCCGGCAATAAATCCGCCCGGCACCAAGTCGGTTATAACAACATTTGGAACAATATCGCCACGACGACTGCGAACATTGATTTTAACCGTAATGGTGTCGCCGACGGTCGCCGTTGTTATGCGATTGCCGTTGTCGTCGTAATAGTCGCGTGAAATATCCAGCCCATTTGATTCAGATTCAGCGTTGCGTGGGAATCCAGCGGCAATGGTTGTGTAATAGGGTTGGTGTTTGCGATCGCATTTGTCGCAACGGACACTGATTTGTTTCGTTGTGGTCGGAACATCAACAACTGTTGTGTCGCCATTTGTTTTTGTATCCAGTTTCACGCCATCGGCATATATGGACATTGTTTCAATATCTTCTGTTTTGTCATCAATATTGCCTGCAACCGCCAGAACAACAGATGCAGATGTATAAGACGAGTAATTACCATCGTTAATGTATTCTGAAATCTTGTCGCCCATATCGGTTGATTTGTCGCCAAAGAAACGGCGTTCCAAATATGCATACATGGCATCATCAGACACAGGATTGCGGAACATATTATGTTCAAAACGCGTGCGCCCAGATGCGCGATATTTTGACATAAGGTTTATTGCCTTGTTATCTTGTTTCAATAACTTATAAGATGTCGCGATATATGCCCCCATCAAATCAGATTGCCAGTTTTTAATGTTTTCGTTTGCATATTCTTCGAATGCATCAATATAACCCGTCGTGATATATCCGTTCTTGGTCAAGATATAGATAACAAATGCGTGGGTTGCGGCATCAAATTCGTCATTGATATGTGTGCCGGCAAAAGTCCGCAGGTAATCAACGGCGCGCGAATTCATTGCTTTTGGAACGTCAAAATTGGCGGATTTAGCAATATCCAAGAATTGTGCGACATATGCGGTCAAGTATGCAGAATACGCATCTGATTCATTGTCGCGCCCAGTATTGTCGCCCGCCCACAAATTAAACGAACCATCATCATTTTGGCGGTTTTTAAGTGTCGCAATCGCAGTGTCAATCGCAGATTTAGATTCGGTGTAATTTGTTCCCAAAATATCATTTGTTGGCATCAATGCGTATGGTAATGCACATGATACAACCTGTTCGGTACATGTATATTCATACTTTTTCAAGTATTCAAACAATGGACGCGCGATAATTGCGGGGTTGTTGGAAATATACAATTTTGTTGTCGCGTATTCAGGATACATATCAAATGAAAAACCGCGGATATTTGTTGTTCCCTTTAATGTACCCAATTTAATTTTCGTGTCGTATGTTGTTATTGGGCGCACCGACAAAGATGAACGTGTGTTCCGTTCAGACAGAACAACATCTGTGCCGTCGCGCACCGCGGTATTAATACGAATATCGCCGTTGCCCAACACGTCGCCTGCACGAACAACAAATGACCACAATTTTTCGGTGCCATACGGTATTTCCAATGTCTGATTTGGAACCGTTGTGATTGTAAGGTTGGGTGACACAGATGCGTTAACATCAGCAACCGCGGTCGCAGTTGTGCCATTGGTCATATTTGTTATAACTGTGTTGATATCAAACACATCATTTGGTGCGACAACAACTGGTGCCGTTGTGGAAACGATAATCGGACTTTGGACCGTTATGTCGGTGGATGCAGAACCAACCGCCATATCATTCGCCGCGATTGCGAACACACGCACCGCACCATTGAAATATTCTGGAATATCAAATGTAATCGTCTTTGGTTCGTTGGCGGTCGCGTTAATTATGCCCGAATAAAATGCAACTGGCTTGTTCGTTTTGCGGGTAAATGGATTGGTAAGTGCAACACCAATTCCGCCGTCGGCTTCTTCGAAATCGCCACCACCAGTTTTCGCGAATTCGCGCAAGATTTTGTATTCAGGCAACAACAGCGACAAAATCTGGAACGTTTCAACCTGTAATGCGGATTTCGGGAAGAAGTGCGCCAATGGATTTGGAACGCCATATTTTGCGACCTGTAAAATACCGGTGTTGACCGCAAAAATCATTATACGCGCGTTTTTGTTGGTCGTGTATGTAATTGGCAACTTGTTGTCGGTGATGTTCTTTGGTGCCTCTAGTTTCACAGATATATCACGTTTCGTTGTGTCGGCGCGGAAAGGGGCAACCGCGTATGTGTATGGCGTGGTGAATATGTCGTTGCTGTTTATATCGCGCACAAACGACACATTGACATAGCCGGAACCTTCGAATCCGTCGGGCAGGGTGATATATTGCACCGAACTGGTGGATGTTGTGCGGAACCATTTATATGCATAAACTTTGTCCCGTTCAATCGTAATCAAACCCGTTCCAACATATGGGGCGGTAATACTGACCGCGATATTATCACCGGCGGCATATTCGTTTGCATTAAGTTTAATCTGCATTTCAGCGTTGGTGTCGGTCTGTAATGCGGTATTTGACGCGTCGGCAACAAAGTATTCAATGTATGCCAAAATATTGTCGTCTTCGTCGGTTATTTGTGCAAAGTATGTTCCGCCATGTGTTGTGTCTAATCTGATTTCGGTTCCTTCGGATGAAACATCAATCGTGTTCGTGGACACCAATGTGTCGCGTGTAATCGTCTGATATTTATAGTAATCGTTATAATCCTTTATCAAACTGGTCAGGTTTTCGCGGTGTATTGTGCGCATTTTCAATTTGTTTGCATTTGTGCGAACACCGTTGGAATCCAGTGCAATAAGTTTAACCGTCCGAACATCATCACGTGAAACATAATTCAGATTAGAATTAGCATGATATCCAATCAAATATTTCGCATCAGATACACGTGCGGTAATTGTCGTCTGCACACCAACGCCGGATGCACCTTCGAACCCATTGACATTCAGGGTCATTAAATATGTGCCACTGGGGATACTGTTGTTGAACTTTACATCAATTGTGGCATTACCGTTTTCGTCGGTCTTGGTATTCGGTAAATCGACCGAGAAAGTTTGTGTTCTGTTTGCGGCATTTGCCGACAGACCAGAACCCGCCACAAAGTTTGGTGTAAATATATATTCGCGATATTCAGGGAACGAAAAATCAATCGGGCGCAGTGTCGCGTGTGCGGTTATGCGACGATTTGTTGCCGGTGTGCCAAACAAGTTATGCAAAGTGATATTTGCAACCATGTTCGCTGGGGAAATCCATCCTTCTTCACTGGCACCAGTTATTGTCGCACCGATTTTAAGGTTGTCCGGCGTGAATTCTTGGACGCGGAAAGTTGTTGTGCCGATTGTGTTCTGTATTTTGTTCTTGTTATTCAACAAATACAGGTTCGTAGTATATTCGCCAATGGCAGCGGTGTCAGACAGGGTAAAGTGAATATCAAACATACCGTCTGATTCGACCGAGAATGTTTCTTCGTGTATTGTGCGGGCGCGTGTATCGGTTATTTCAATCTTTAATGGGACATTGCTTAATTTTGTAAAGGTTTTGTTCTTTACAATACCACCGATAACCGCGCTTTCACCAGGGCGATAAATACCGCGATCTGAAAACAGATATGCGTTCATTGGGGCGTTGTCGACGGAATAGGTGCCATCAATGTCGAATTTAGAATAATCAACATGTGTTTCATATGAATTATATGGAATAAACGAAACATCATCGCCTTGTCGTGCCACGATTGCGACCGGTTCGCGTTCGTTTCTGTATTCGGCCCATGCGAATTTCGGCACAGTGACAAAACCATTCATATCGGTGCGCCCAGCCCATATTGCGTTTCCGTTGCGCCCCAGCACAGATATTTCGACATCTGCGGCGGGCGACCCATCATCAATGTTTGACACAAACAAGGACGAAGTCGCATCCAGCGCAATTTTACGAATGATTCCCAAATTGGTAAGCAAGATTAAACGGCGGTCGCTGACATCGGCATCTGATTCCGTTGCGCCCGTCTGAATTATAAATATGCCGGTCTTGTCGGTTGTGCCACGATCCAAATAGTCGCCCAAATCAACCGAAGCATAATTTGTTTTGTTCATTGCAGTATCAGCAAAAGCAATACGTTTTTTAAACACAGATGCCATATCATATGCATCAAACGACCATGATTTGAAATCAAGGTTAGAAGAGAATATGCCATATGTTTGGGTAATAAGGTGATTGATTTCACTGGATTTCACCTTATACAGATTCACAAATGCGGTATCGGCACCACCACGCGCCATAATCCCCAACTTTTTATCACCAGCAAGCGACAACAACGCGCCGGTTCCCGCAATTCGCACCGTTTTATCGGGATATGCCACCGAAAGAACACGTGAAACACCGTTCTTTAATACAAACCCAGCGTTTGATTCAATGCCCGCGCGCACGCGAACATATATATAACGTGGTGTTGTGTCGGAAACATCATACGCAAACGCATATTGATACACGCCGATTGGGTTTGCAAAGTCGGTTGGTCGTAATGTCAGTTTCTTTGATTTTGCCAAAACGTCGTCGCTGATTTCGTCGGTTGCCCATTGGTGTGATTCTTCGTCTTCGTCGTCATTTGCCGTCTTTGGCAACAAGTATGCTTCGACAAATTGCGCCCAATTAGTTTTATCTGCGGCCGCCGTTGTCATGTCGACCAATAATAATTGTTGCGCATTTCCGCGTGCATCATCTGCGGCGATTGATTGTAATCCCGATATCTTGAAGAAATTATCAGCCGATTCAATGGTGGTTGATGCATTAACTTTCTTGGTTGATGTATCAGATGTTGCGGCGGATATGCGGTTGATTTTAAGACGCAATGTATGCGATGAATCATCAACCTTAATCGGATCGGTCGTTATGATTGCGGTGCGATTAAACCGGTCAAACCGAACCGAGAAAGGAATACGGTGCAAACCGCGCTTTACAGTCACACGATTATTGAATCCAGATGTATCAATTGGATAATTAAATGAAACAACGGCAACGCCAACGATATTTTGTTTGTGTGCCTTGTCTGGATAAACATCAAAACTGTTTATGTCGGCAACCATCTTGGGCGTGGTAAAAGATGTGTTGCGCGTATCGGGTGTTATATCACCATTTAAAAGTTTGCGCGAAAGTTTCACTGTAAAGTGTGTGTCTGCCGGCCAATCCGATTCAGGTATAAAACGAATCGCGTTCGGACTGGTTCGTGACCAAGTGCCACGAACATATGGATTTATCTTTACATTTTGGGCGATTTCCGCATTTGTTAAATCGGTTTTAAACGCCGGCGCATATGGTCCAGATTCCCAATTATACGACACTATCAACGGTTGAACATCATTCAGTGTTCGATTATTATTAATATCGGGTGTGCCGGAATTATTGGTAAAATCTACGAAATTATCATCTGTAAATGATGTTTGTGCTGGTGCAGAAGTATATAAAGAAACGCGTGTCGTTTGCTTATGATTTTTGAAAACAAAAAACAGTGTGACAACCACCAAAGCAGCGCACAAAATGCCCAGAATTACGCGCAGTTTACGCCCAAAACGTGATTGTTTCTTTCCTTTCAACTGATTTGCCTCCGTCGTCCTTGAATACATATTAAAGGCAAATATCTAAAAAACAAGTTTTATTTAATAAAAAAGTATCAGAAAAATTAAAAATTAATTTTCGTTTTTGTGAATATGTAAAATTCGTTGTTGCCATATGGGTTGTCAACAAAACCCGCGGTCAAGAAATGCCAGTGTGCCATGTATTCAATCGCCGGTGTTGATGCCATATCAATTCTGTAATCACTGAAAGTCATTGCGCCGTCTGCGCGACGTCCCGTTGCAGTGTGCAGATTCATATTACCATGAACAATGGTTTCTGGAACACCGACCGAGAACGACCATTTGTCGCCACGCAACCCAACCGCCGCAGATGCAGTATAAATATTGGAAAACTCTGAAATCATAGATTCAGATGATGCAATCGGGTGCGCGGTGCCGAATTGAGAGCGTGTGAATAATTCCATGCCCCCAAAATTAAACGAATGATTCGTTGCAACATAAGATGTTGTTGTTTCGCCGTCTGTCGCCAAGAATCCTGTTCCATTTAACATGTCAGAACGATAGAACCCGAACTCCAGCGAACCCATGTTGATTTTTGCGCGTGCGTCATCACCACGCAAACGTTCAAAGCCCAATCCGCGATTGCGTGCAGAAATGTTATCTGAAATCTTGGTTTCATATGCACGACCGTATGCGTCAAAGAACGCCATTGTCGGATTCGCAGATTCTATGTTGTGTGCGATTGTTGGGGAAACGGTCGCGGTTTGTAATGGCTGGGTAGCATTTTCGGAAACCGCGATTGTTAAATCACCGACTGGGCGGGTTGCTGCCTCTAAATCCAGCATGCCATGTCCATAAATTTCATCAACGCCCGTATCACCCAAGTCGGCGGCGGTTGTGAATAAAATATCGGTAATTTGTGTCGAGTTCAAATAAGGCCATGCTTCACGAATAACTGCAATCGCCGCGGAAACAACCGGCGCCGCAAAAGATGTACCACTGCGTATCATACCGTTTGGCATTTTGATTGTACCGGGTGCGGTTATGCAATAATCTTTTGTCACGCCACATGCGTTGCTGTAATCTGCCAAAGCGTTGGTGTTCGTATCCCACGCGACAACATTGACAAAGTGTCCATTTAATTCCGACATAACGCGTGGCATAGCAGACAACATACCGCTTTGTGCGCCGTAATTATTGCCCGCTGCCCAAACGAAAATCGCATCGTTTTGGACCGCGGCATTTGATATCGCGTTTACAAATGTTTGGCTGGTCTTGGATTCCAGCATTGTGCGTGATGTGATTTTGTCGGCGGTAATGGACGCAACATTCCATGAATTGTTATAGACATTTGCGCCAACTGTATTACTGATTATTCCGCCGATTTCGTTATATGTTTTGAAATTATCTGTGTCATAGGCAATCATGTGGTGTTCGACTTCTGCATTTGGGGCAATCGGACCACTGGCGGTCGCCATAACCGCTGCGCCATGTGAAAGAGGGATGTCCAAGTCCGTATCAAAAACGGCGATTTTTGTTCCCAAACCGGTATAACCACGTGCGATAGAGTATGCTAACTGGATATCGTCATAGGCATTTGCGTTGTTGGAATATTCCTTGGATGATGTGATTGCCGACAAATCTGCGCTGGTAAAGTCCGGTGCGGTGCCATTTCGTCTTATCATTGTTGGCATAATTGTACGGACATATTGGGTTGATGCACTTGACGGGTTGGCACCGGACGAAGATCCACCGCCACCGCCGGCTGCCATACCGACCATGGCCACAATACCACCAATCGCGACCGCGCCACCACCCCAGTACAACAGGGAATTATCGGTGCTGGACGCGTATTTGCAACGTTCCGGATGTGCCTGTTTATACGCCGAATTTGAACAATCATCAACAGCCAGCGCGCTGTTCGTCAAAAGCACGCTACACATGATTCCGGTAAAGATTTTTGTTAGAAGTTTCAATGCTCACCTCTTACACATTAAAATATAGTGCCGAAATGCGTTTTTGTCAAGTATTTATACGGTGTTAGCCAGTCGGGACAAAATATTACAAATTATGCGATTTTTACTTGATTTTGCACATTTTTTGTCTTATTATGGCGGCACGCTTATCAAAGCGAAGAACACAACCATTGGGAATGTTTCTGTCCGGATTTCCGGTTTTATATGTCCCTGATGGCGAGGATAACAACAGAAAACAAAGGATAAATCATGGCATTGCCTACATTTACTATGAAACAGTTGATGGAAGCTGGTGTTCATTTTGGTCACCACACACGTCGCTGGAACCCGTTGATGACACCGTATGTTTATGG
>JAGCOQ010000130.1 GCA_017642625.1 Alphaproteobacteria bacterium
ACCAGTTTTGTTATAAATAATGGCGACAGTGTTTCGTTTGTTGCCGCGTCTATGCGTAAAAATCACATTGTATATTCTGAAACTTTATTTAAGTTTGCGATTCGCAGAATGGGTGGTCGTGTGCAACGTGGTGATTATGATATTCCCCGGGCTGCAAGTACTTGGCGAATCGCACGCATGGTTGCAAATGGTCGTGTTGCAACAACCGATATTCTTATTCCCGAAGGTTTAACAATTAAACAAATAAAAGTGTTATTAACAAATGCACCGCGTTTAACCGGTGGTGTTGAATGCATGGCGGGCAATACCGCGCCGGTGTGTGATTTACATGACGGTGATGTCTTTCCCGATACATATCGTGTAGCCAAGGGAACACCGCGTTTGGCAGTTTTGGATTTAGCGCGCAAGAAAATGGAATCTGTACATGATCAATGGCAACGCGCAGGATACATTACACCGCGTCCGTTAAAAAGTTGGAATGATATTGTGACATTGGCATCTATTGTTCAGCGCGAAACACCGCGCGAATCGGAAATGCCGATTGTTGCAAGTGTGTATATAAATCGCTTGCGTAAAAATATGCGGCTTCAGGCCGACCCAACAATCGTTTATGCGTTAACAAATGGATATGGCGATATGCAGGGAAAACCGCTGTTAAGCGGACATCTTAAAATCGAAAGCCCATATAACACATACACACATAATGGTTTACCACCCGCACCGATTGCCAATGTTGGTGCCGCAGCGATTCGCGCAGTGTTGCGACCGGCGGACACGAACTACTTGTATTTCGTGGCTGACGGGCGGGGCGGACATATTTTTTCTAAATCATATGATGAACATATGAAACATCACGCTGACTGGCGCGTTATAAAAAATGCGCGAAATAAAAAATAAAAAGTCGTCAGTTTGCAAAATGCTGGAATACTTGGTGGGCGCGCGTATCAATAAATGAAAATAAAAAATACCGCAGAAAAGCGGTGTGTTCGGGCGATTGGTTTTTATTCCGAATCGCAATTGCGCGTATTATATCATATATAAATTTCTTTTGCAAAAAACTTTAAACTTGCCAGTGAATAAAATCACATATACAATTAAAAGTAAGATCAGGAAAAGAGAGTTCTGGTCACAACCAAAACGAAAGGAAAGGTTATGAAAAAATTAGCTTTAACATCTTTATTGGCTGTGTTCGCAATCTCCACTGCGAATGCAGGAACGAATTTTTTTGTGGGTGGTAGCTTAGGTTTTGATTTTAATGACGGGCATGATAACACTATAACCACAGCACCAGAATTCGGCTGGAAATTAAATTCCAAATGGGATTTGGGTGCGATGGGTGAATTTACTTATGTCCGTGATTCCGAAGAAGATGTAGATGATGTGTATTTGTATGGCGCTGGTGCGTTTGCACGTTATCATGCAGCTAAGTTCGGCGACTTTGAATTATTGTTCAAAGGTGGTGTCGAATTAGATTTCGTAACAGCAGATGGTCACACAGGAACATCTCTGAATGCTGCTATCATACCTATGATTACATACGATGTTTCTGAATCGTTTACCTTGTATGCGAACTTGAACTTCTTGGGCGTATACGCTGGCTATACATGGGAAAACGAAAACGTTGGTTTGGAAAGAGGTTGGGGTTTTGGCGCATATGCTGATTCCGACAATGTTGCAAATACCAGCGACTTCCAAATCGGATTTACATATAACTTCTAATGTTTATAAAAACTCAATCGGTCCCGGCCAAAATGGTCGGGGTCGGTTGTTGGTATAAGCTTAGAACCCAGGTTGAGTATTGCGATGCTATCAACCAAAACAAAATATAAAAAAGGAGACATGAAATGAAAAAATTAGCTTTAACATCTTTGTTGGCTGTGTTCGCAATCTCTGGGGCACACGCTGCAAACGTTATTGACGGTAATCCATTATATATGCCAAGAGCCGGTCACTTTTACAGTGTATCATCTTTGAGCTCGCATTCTGAAAATGCAGATTCTTGGTCCTTGGGCGAAGAATTTGGCTATGGTGTCACAGATAACTTAGCAATCAACGTTGAAACCAGCATCAGCGAAGATGAAGGTTTTGATGCAATGGGCTGGGATGATATGAGCTTTGGTGCTGCATTCCGTTTAATCGACGAAGGTGGCTGGAAAGCTGATTTGTTAGGTGAATATGGTTTTGGTCCAATTTGGCGTGATCATATGCCGCATGCATCATTCTTGGATAAACATTTAACAGATTATGCATGGACAGTTGGCGCACGTGGTGGTTATGTCGGCTATGGCTGGACAGTTGCTGGTCACGTATTGTTCTCTTATGTTGGTGATGAAACATTCAACTGGGGTGACGAAGGTATGCATATCTGGAGAGCCGGTGTTGATGGTCAATTGTTGTTGGACTACAACTGGAACTTGGTCGCCGGTTTGGAATACATGGGCTTCTCGGATGATTGGGCGCACAATGCTGGTTCATGGACAGGCACATTTGGTGTGAACTATAACATCAACCCATCTGCGTTTGTTGGCGCATACATTGATACAACAGTCGCCCACTACACAGGCGATTGGGAATTTGAAGACGGCATTGGCTTTGGCTTCAAGTTCGGTATTGATTTCTAATCAAATGTTGGAAAAATCCGGCGATTGCCGGATTTTTCCTTCTTGTGCCTTTTCTTATATATAAATAATGTATATATGACAAAATCATAATAGTTTGTTGTTTTGTCCTTTTTTTCCTTGATAAAGTAAAAATCTGATAGTAGAATATAGTCAGCTAGAATA
>JAGCOQ010000131.1 GCA_017642625.1 Alphaproteobacteria bacterium
CGTTATGCCAACGCCACAGGCATTACAGATTGCATCTGATGACGGATTGGACTTGGTTGAAATCAATTCTTCCAATACGCCACCAATTGTAAAAATTATGGATTATGGCAAATTCAAATATGAACAGAAAAAACGCGCAAGCGAAGCACGCAAGAATCAAAAAACCGTAGAAGTTAAGGAAGTTTGGGTCAAACCATTTATCGAAGAAAACGACCTGAACATAAAAATGAAAAAGGTTTTTGAATTCTTGGATTCTGGGAACAAGGTTAAAATCGCCGTCATGACACGCGGTAATAAAAAGGTTTTGGCACGTGGCAAAGATGCCGTTCCAGAATTGTTTGCCCGCATCATTGAAATTATTGGTGAACGTGGAACTTTGGAATCCAAGTCGAAACCAGACGAAAGAACAAAGTCTATACTTATCGCACCTGCGAAATAAAAATATCGGACGTTTGTCCGATATTTTTTTATCATATTATTTAATCAAACGGATTTTCTGCCTTTTTATATTCAATAACAATCGGCAAGTGTTCCCATTTCAACTCGGTCGCGATTCCGCGCCGCAGATAACGCGTATAAGATTCAGGAATATCGGACGCACCACCAACATTTATCGCAATCCGCATTGGGTGGCGACCGGTTTGACGCGCAAACTTAATCTTCATTGGCCGTTTAAGACGCGACATTGGTGGCTGACGCGTTTCAACCAACTTTTCAACAATTCTGTTCAACAAACTTGTCGGCACAGTCGCATTCGCCAAATCATATTGTTCATAGATTCTGCGGAACATGTTTTGGACACCGGTTCCCGTCTCGGCCGACACAGCCAAAATCATTGGTTTTATAATCTGATGAAAAGAATTTGTAAATTGATGCTTTAACTTTAACAACTTTTCATCACGCAATTCTGGTTCAACCAAGTCCCATTTATTCAGCGCGACACACAAAATCTTGCCCGCATCATAAACACGCCCCGCGATTCCCAACGCTTGATTTTCAATATCGCGCGTTGCATCAACCATTAAAATAACGACATCTGCTTTTTCAATCGCGTCCAGTGACTTCAACGCCGACAATGTTTCAACATCATCTGTCACACCCGCCTTGCGACGCAAGCCCGCCGTATCCATTATAATAATGTCGCGACCATAGAACTTGGTCGGAATCTTAACCGTATCGCGTGTGATACCGGGCGCATCTTCGACAATCTGCCTTTTTTGCCCCAAAACACGATTAACAAATGTTGATTTTCCAACATTTGGTTGACCCAAAACAGCAATTTTAATGCGCGAATCATTACCAGCATTTACCGGCTTTTTTTCACTATTTTGACCGGCAATTTTATCCATAAATTCATACAACGCATCAAAACCGCGTTTATGTTCAGCCGAAATCAAAACAGGTTCCCCAAAACCCAATTTATAAAAATCATTTAAATCAGCCATGCGTGATGCCGATTCGGATTTATTCACCACCAACAAGACCGGTGATTTAGTTTTACGACGAACCATACGCGCCCAATTCAAATCTTCATCAGTCAACCCAACCCGACCATCAACAACGAATAAAACAGCATCTGATTCAGCAATCGCCGCAACCGCCATATCGGTTGAATCGTGTGCGATACCGGTCCGCGCGCTTTCCAACCCCGCGGTATCCATGATTTCCCAATCACGATTCGCAACCACGCCACCAATTGTGTCGCGTGTGACCCCCGGCCTATCATGAACCAGCGCATCACGTGTGCCCGTTAGCGCATTGAATAAAGTAGATTTACCGGTATTTGGCCGGCCTGCTATTACTATTTTCATGTTATTTTCTCGTTGCTTTTTTGCAATTATAAAGCAAAAATATAAATAATCAAACAAAGGAAGAAAGTATATGAAGCAAAAGAAGAACCTCAGCCGTAATCACATTTGGGACATTATCACACGCCCAAAGCGTTATTTTTCCAAAATTGTCGCGGACGGCAATTTAGACGAATCTATGTTCAAGGCATTTATCTATGGCTTGATTGGTGGCTGTTTGGTGCTGGCAATTCGCCTGATTGGTGGCGCAACAATCACAATCGGTTCTGTATTTACCGCAATAATTATCATGCCTGTATTGGCGGTGGCGTTGCTGTTTGTGGGTGGCGGTCTGCTGATGTTGGTATCTGAAATCACCGGCGGTGAACGCGATTGGGAAATTGCGATCAAGGGGTTGGCATCAACCATGTTTATATATCCGGTGGTGCTGGTCTTGAACGCATTGGCGTTTAATTGCACTTCCTTGTGGATAATCAGCATATTGTGTGATGCATATCTGCTGTTCTTGTTCTATAACATTGGCGCGTATTGTATGCGCGGGAAAAAGTCCAATGTTATTATGGTGGTCGCTATGTTGGGGCTGTTCATGGCAACGGTGTATATGACGAACTATCGCATTGGTTGGTTTATGTTGAAAAATGCCAGCGCAGCATTGGCATGTTTGATATAAAAAAGACCAACTAAAATATTTGCAAACATATAAATATGCTTTATAATCACGCTCGACGGGGGGTAAATTGTTCTTTTTTGTGTTTGGGTCCAAGAATGCAAAAATGAATAATTTTTCTCCGTCGATTTAATGAAAACTTAGTTAACTTGTAATAAATAAACAGGAGAAAAATATGTTATTCGGTTTATTGAATAAAGACGAAAAAACACATTTAAATAACCCAGTCGTAGTGGAAGTTAAATATGGCAACGAAACACTGCGTTTGGAAACGGGCCGTATGGCAAAACAAGCCAACGGTGCCGTATTGGCAACAATGGGTGGCACAATGGTTTTGGCAACTGTGTGCGCCGAAAAGACCGCGGTCGAAGGTCAAGATTTCTTTCCGTTGACCGTTGATTACCAAGAAAAGTTTGCGTCCGCCGGTCGTATTCCAGGCTCTCGTGATCGCCGCGAAGGCAAGGCATCAACCGCAGAAACTTTAATTGCGCGTTTGATTGACCGTCCAATCCGTCCTTTGTTCCCTGAAACATTCAAGAACAAAGTTCAGATTATCGCACAAACATTTTCATACGATAAAAAGAATCAACCAGACATTGTCGCAATGATTGCGTCATCAGCGGCATTGGCATTATCTGGTGTTCCTTTTGCGGGTCCAATTGGTGCGGCACGTGTCGGGTTTGCAAACGGTCAATATCTGTTGAACCCATCAAAGAAGGAAACAGAAGAATCTGAAATGGATTTGGTTGTTGCCGCGACCAAGGACGGCGTTTTGATGGTTGAATCTGAAATCGGTGAATTAGATGAAGCGACAACATTGGGCGCAGTTAAATTCGGTTTTGATCAACAGCAAACTGTTATCAAAGCAATTAACGAATTGACTGAAAAAGCCGGTAAAGAACGTTGGGCAACACCGGAAAAGACAGCCGAATATGTAGCAATGGAAAAAGACTTTGAACAATTTGCACCACAAATAGAAGAAGCGTTGCAAATCAAAGAAAAATTGGTTCGTTTGGAAACATTGGGCAATATTCATGCGACTGCCAAGGCACGCATTCCTGAATTGTTCCCAGATACCACCGTTGCAACATCAACATTGGAATCAGCAGCTGACGAAATTGTTGAAAACATTACTGCGCGTATTATGCGTGGCAACATTCTGGCGGGCAAACCACGTATTGATGGTCGTGATACAAAAACTGTTCGTCCAATTGAAATTGAATTGGGCGTTTTGCCACGCGCACATGGTTCCGCACTGTTCACACGTGGCGAAACACAGGCACTTGTGTCATTAACACTTGGTGGTGGCAAAGATGCATTACCAATCGAAAGTTTGGACGGTGCCGAAGAACGCGACTTTATTTTGAACTATAACTTCCCTGGTTATTCCGTTGGTGAAGCCAAAGGCTTGAAATCCCCAGGTCGTCGTGAACTGGGTCATGGTAATTTGGCATGGCGTGCATTGCACCCAATGGTGCCAAGTCGCGAAAAGTTTGACTATGTTATCCGCGTTGTATCGGACATTTTGGAATCAAATGGTTCTTCATCTATGGCAACAACATGCGGTGCGACATTGGCAATGATGGACGGCGGTGTGCCAATCACACGTCCGGTTGCAGGTATCGCAATGGGTCTTATAAAAGAGGGCGATGACTACGCAATCTTGACCGATATTTTGGGTGACGAAGATCACCTTGGCGACATGGACTTCAAAGTGACTGGAACCGATCGTGGTATTACCGCACTCCAGATGGATATTAAAATCACATCTATCACTTTTGAAATCATGGAACACGCGCTTGCTCAAGCCAAAGATGGTCGTATGCACATTTTAGGCAAAATTGAAAAGGCGATTAAGGCACCGCGTAAAACGGTTTCTGAATTTGCACCTCAAATGTATACCATGAAAATCAATCCGGACAAGGTTCGTGATGTTATCGGCAAGGGTGGTGTTGTTATCCAAGCATTGACCCGCGACACAAACACAACAATTGATTTGGAAGATGACGGCACAGTAAAGATTATGGCAACAACACGCGAAGATGCAGATGCTGCGATTGCACGCATCAAAGACATTGTTGCAGAACCAGAAGTTGGCGAAATCTATGCTGGTGTTGTATCGGGGATCAAGGACTTTGGTTTGTTCGTAAAAATCCTTAACGGTTTTGAATCCATGGTTCATATTTCTGAAATCACAGGCGAACGTATTGCCAAGATTGAAGATACCAAAATCAAAGAAGGCGACAAAGTATTCGTAAGATACTTGGGTGCCGACAAACGTGGTAAAACACGTATGTCTATGGTTGGTATCGATCAGAAAACTGGTAAAGAAATCGAAGGGTAGTTTTTATGCCAGATATAAAGCAGAAAAGCAGATTAGATTGGAATGATACGGACCGGGCAACTTATTTAGGTTGCTCGGTTTCGCAGGTTTCCAGATACAAAGAAATTCTGAACAAAAATTATCTTATGGCTGTTGAGAAAAACACGCAAGCCAACACCTATGCCTTTGCAATGTATCGTTATGATATTGCACCATCTGGGCAAAAACGTTTGCGATTGTTGCTCTCTTCCAACCAACAGTTTTCGGAAGAATCCGCAGCTATAACAGATGCAAACAATATTATTTCAACAATGGAATTATATGACTTTTATGCCACAGCGTTGAATGTGCCAAAACAAGCAATACAAATGTTGCTTATTCGTCAAAAATAAAAAAGGGAAGGGATAAAATGGATATGGAACAACTGATGGCGCAGGCCAAAGAATTACAAGACAAGGTTTCTGCCGCCCAAGACAAATTAGCAAAAACAAAAATCCGCGGTATTGCAAGTGGCGGTGCATGCATTGTCGAAATGTCTGGTAAATATGATTTGTTGTCATTGAAATTGCGTGACGATATTTCTGGTCGCAGCGCAGATGAAATCGCAAAAATAGTTCTGGACGCTTTGCGTGATGCAAAGTCCAAAGCCGACACAATCATTGATGATGTTATGGGTGATGCAACGGCTGGTATGCCATTACCAGAATAATGGGGGCGAAAATGGAAGAAAACAAATTGTCTTTTGAAGAAGCATACAAGCAATTAACCGAACTGGTTAAAAAAATGGAATCGGGCGAATTGCCGTTGGCTGATTCTGTCGCCGCATATGAACAGGGGATTAAGTTAAAAGCATATTGCGAACAGATGTTAAAAGAAGCCGAATTAAAAATCGAAACTTTAAAGGTATCATCCCAACAATAACGGATTACGCCGTGTCTGAAAAAAGCAAACTAACGCCCGTAATGCAACAGTATGTTGATATGAAATCGGAAAATCCCGATGCGTTGCTTATGTTCCGTTTGGGTGATTTTTATGAATCTTTTTTCGAAGATGCAAAAGTAATCAGTGAAAAATTGGGACTGGTTTTAACATCACGCGGTTCAGACGGTGATGGCGAAAATATCCCTATGTGCGGTATTCCGTGGCATGCGGCCGATAATTATTTTGGTCGTCTTGTTCGCGCGGGTTTCAAAGTTGCATTGGTTGAACAGATGGAAACCCCAGCCGAAGCCAAGGCACGTGGACATAAGTTTATAGATCGCAAAATTATTCGTGTTTTAACACCTGGAACGCTTACTGATGAAAATCTGTTAAATCCAAAAAATTCTAATTTCTTGGTTGCGATTACACCAATGGAAAATGGCACATTTGATATTGCGGGGTGTGATATTTCAACCGGAGAGTTTTTTGTCGGAACATCTGATAATTTAATTGATGATATGGTGCGTATTGCGCCGGCGGAAATTATTTATCCGTCTGCGATTGCTGAACGCCCCGAAATTATGCACATACGCGATTCTTTTAAAACAACACCAGTATATGAAAAATTATATTTACGCGCAGACATTGATGTAATTGTTGCGCGTGTATTTGCCGGCGCCGTTGATGTCGCAGAAGCGGTAAGAAACGCAACCGGTGCAATTTGTTTATTGGCGGGTTATTTATTCAACACACAACGTGGCGCAGATATTACTTTCCGCGCACCACGCGGATTCAAGAACGGCGCACAATTATTAATTGATTCTGCAACTTGGAAAAGTTTGGAAATAGA
>JAGCOQ010000001.1 GCA_017642625.1 Alphaproteobacteria bacterium
AAATATTGTGTTGGGATTGCTGTTCGTGGTGTATCCGTCTGGATCGCTGGTCAGTGTCGCATACATATTTGTTGTGCTGTTTTTCTTCAAGGCGTTGCGTGTCTTGGTGTTTTCAATAAACTTGGCGCGGGCGCGATATGGACATTACCTTATAACATTGGGCGCGGCATTGGTGCTGTTCTTGCTGGCGATTGCGCTGTTCTTTTTCCCGCTGGGAACATTTATCGCACTGTCGTATTATTTGGCGGTGTTGCTGATAATCTATGCGGTTGCAGACATTTATATGTTCATAGAGTTGACGAAATTAAAGCATCATTTTTCATAAAAAACACCGCCCATTCGGGCGGTTTTTTATTCTGGCGCGCCCTGCAGGATTCGAACCTGCGACCTGCGGATTAGAAATCCGATGCTCTATCCAGCTGGGCTAAGGGCGCGTTGCGCACATTTTACAACAAAAAACTGCAAATTTCAAGTGGGATGGGTATTTTGTGTTTTTTTATGTTTTCGTTCCTATACAACTGTTTTGTTCGGCATGGTAAAATTCAAATGTCTTAACAAAAATAGGGGGGACAAATTATGAAAAAGTTTTGGACTTTTATTTTAGCAATCGTTATTTCGTTCATACCAGGGGCGATTGGTGTGCTGTTTACACCGCATGGTGCATCAAATGTTTGGTATAATGCGCTGTCAAAGTCATTTTTGACGCCGGCGGGCTGGGTGTTCAGTGTCGCATGGACGATTTTATATCTTTTGCTGGGTATCGCATTGTTCTTGATCATGGACAATGATAACAAGCGCATAAATAAATCAAATGCATATCGCTTATTCGTGGGGCAAATGGTGTTGAATGCGTTGTGGTCAATCGTGTTCTTCTGCTGGCATATGCCGGCGTTGGCGTTGTTGGTGCTGGTATTCCTCGTTGTCGTGTCAATCTATATGGCGCGTGCGTTCCGCCCAATAAGCAAGGCGGCATATTATCTGGTGTGGCCGTATATTATATGGATGTGCTTTGCGGCATATTTAAATACGACGATTATGATTCTGAATTAAAATAAAAACCGACGTTTGTCGGTTTTTTAAATCTTTAATATCTTGAAATTCGGATCGCCGATGTTCAGGTATTGCAAGCCCAATTCTTCTACATAGTCGGGGCTGTAATCCTTTAATAATTGTATATGGTGGCGCAGTTCGTTTAACTTTGCCGTTTGCTGTTCTAATTCAACGCGTTCGTTGTTCAGGTACCAAATGTTCATTACAAACCGCTGGACATTAGTATAGCCGACGAACATACGAATAAACGCAAACACCGCAAATGTTGCGAATAAAATGCCCAATTTGCCACGCGGACCGCCGGTCCAAGCGCGACCAATAAAACTAAATAAATTTTTGATTTTTTCCTTCATGCATGCCATTATATCACAAATGTTTAGTAATAATCAAATTTTTGCTGCACCACTGGCGGGCGTTACGGATAAACCGTTTCGCCGTATCATTCGGCAATTTTCGCCGGATTCCCCGCTGGTTACGGAAATGATATCTTGTCATTCGTTGGTGGAAATGCATAAAAATTGTCCGCGCAATTTTGACCGATATGACGACGAAGGGCAAATAGGCGCCCAGATTTTTGGTGCGGTGCCGACACTAATGGCGGATGCGGCAAAGATTTTACAGGATGCCGGTGCAAAGTGGATTGATATAAATATGGGCTGTCCGGTGCCAAAGGTTGCGACCCGCGCAAATGCTGGTGCATACCTTATGCGCGATCATAAATTGGCGGGAAAAATAATGGATGCGGTGGTGCGTGCGGTCGATATTCCAGTGTCAATCAAGACCCGTTTGGGCTGGGACGATAAACACACTGATTGGCGCGATTTGATACAGATTGCAGCGGATTGCGGGGTTCAGTTTGCCGCGCTGCATGGACGCACACGCGCCCAGTTGTATTTGGGGCATGCGGCATTGCCAGATGTGCATGATGCGCCAATTCCCATTATTGCAAATGGTGATATAAAGACGGCAACAGATGCGGAAAATGCCGAAAAATTGGGTTTTTCGGGCGTGATGATTGGTCGGGCGTTGTTGGGGCGGCCATGGGCGCTATCGGAAATCGGGGGCGGGGTGGCGCCGACCGAGATTGGTCCGATTGTTCTGAAACATTTGGAATATGTGATTGAATATTACGGCGCGCGGGCCGCGATTCCGATGTTCCGCAAACATGCGGCGTGGTACAGTGCCGGAATGCCAAATTCGTCTGATTTCAGAATCCGTGTAAATCAAATTACGGACGCGTCTGAATTACGTAAAGAAATTTGTGCATTTTGGGGTTGCGAATTGAATAAATGGATTCTATGATACAAAAGAAAATTAGGGGCAGGTAAAATGGACGATATTATTACAGAAACAGAACACACAAAATCAACGGCGGATATGACCGCGGGTGAAATGCTGCGTAATGCACGCACAACCGGTCGTCGCAAACGTGAATTGCAAACGATTGCAAAGTTGCTGTGTATCAAAGAAGAATTCTTGCAAGCATTAGAAGATGGTAATTACACCGCGTTGCCAGAGGTGGTTTATATTTTGGGCTTTGCGCGTAATTATGCAATGGAATTGGGGCTGAATCCGGATGAAGTTGTAGCCAAGATTAAACGCGAAATCGGATTGGTCGGCGAATGTCGCGTAAGTGCAGAAGACATTGCGCGTGTTTCCAGAAAGACCGAGGGTCCGTCATGCAAACTTAATCGCGAACCTAAAAACAGTAAGCCGTTTAAGATGCCGGCAATTATGCCAATGTTGAAAGACGCGTGGGCGTTCATTGTAAAGCACTGGAAATGGGTCGCAGGAATCGCGGGCGGTTTGTTGCTGATTGTGTTGATATTGATTTTGGTATTTGCGGGTTCTTCAAATACGGCACCGGAAACCCCAGTGGTCGAAGAGCAAGTGATTGCGCCCGAAGAACCAACTGAACCAGCATACACACAGCCTGTGCGTGAAAGATTTGGTATCGAAAATCGTGAAAAGGCAACAATCATTTTGCAAGCGAACAAGAACGCCGGCGACGTTGGCACTTGGGTGCAAATAGAAGATGCACGTGGCAAGAAAGCGTTCAGCAAAATTATGTTCCCAGGGGATATATTCTATATGCCGGCCGGCAATGGGTATAAGGGGACATTTGGTAATGTTGCAGGTATTGATTTTTGGGTTGATGGCGTTTTGGCGCCAACGGTCAAAGCCAACCGTAATTCCAAGGTGGCGATTACCGCGGAAAATCTGATTAAACCTGTGACGGCTCAGCAGTAAAATTAAACCGCCATCATGGCGGTTTCTTTGACAGATTGTCATTGAAAAACAGAAAAACAAAACTATATCTTTTGTCATGAGTGGC
>JAGCOQ010000022.1 GCA_017642625.1 Alphaproteobacteria bacterium
AAACCACGAACAATATAAGATTGTTGCAAACGCCCCACCCTATCTATTCTTAATTGTGGCAAATCCACCGCCATTGGCGACATATCGCAACAGGTACTGTCATTACACGTTCCACACTGATAGATATGGGCGGTATAAGTTTTTCCTGGTCGTAAATCAATCAAATCAACCTTCATTTTCAAGCCGGCATCCGTTTCTTTGAATTTGATTGTCCCCATGGGTGATTCACCACCACGCGAACTGCGCGTAAACATTTTTGCTTGGACATCATCTACATCTGACACATCATATGTTTGATAAAAAATAATTGTTTCTGACGACTGCCCTTGGCGCATTTTTTGTTTATTGTGCTGGCACCCACTGTGATCTTTTCTATTACATTGTGCGTGATGGGCATAATAACTTTTCGGACAAGAACACCCACCCATCAATGACGCAATACCTAAAAATGATGCCAATAAAAATAAAGATTTAGATTTCATAAATGTCTCCTTTGGTTGTTATGGTTACAGCAACATTTTATATTATTTATCGTAATATATCGTCAGGTTTGAATTCATAAACCCCAGGAAATGATGCACATAGCGCGTTTTTTAAAAAATGTCGCCAGCGTTACTGGCGACACTAACATACACAACGAACAAACATTAGAACATAAATCTTACACCGATATCACCACCAAAGTCGTGCAACCCAGAGTGAACATCTGCATAAGTGTATCTGGCCGACACATCAACCGCGAATACTTTCCAGTCAAATGTCATACCCAGTGTTCCCATTGCAGAGAAACGTGTTTTATCATCACTCTTGCTGCCGATGACATCAGATTTGCGCGACACATCGGTAAATGCCATACCGATACCGGCACCAACGAACGGACGAACCATTTCATACCCACCGAATTCCCAGTATGAATTCCACATCAAAGTCTGCAATTTGTTTTCTACCTTGACATCTTTGATATCGCCGAAATCTTTTGTGTCTTTGGTTTTGCTGTATATAGACCATTCAATTTCAGAACGCACTGTATCACAGATATCCAAACCCATTGCCAAGCGGCCACGGAAATCCATATCTTCAATAGATTTCTTTTCGCCATTGAACTTATAGTTCAAATTGTTATACCCCAAACCACCGCGCATTGCGATATATGGGTCCAGCCCCATGACGGTAAAACTCGGATCGGAACTTTGACCTGCAAATGCAGGGCACGCCAAAACGACCGCCAGTGCTGATATTGCTAGTTTTTTCATTTTCTCTCCTTTTTGGTTTTTGTTTTCATGTCTATGTAAAAGATGTTATCAGACAAAAGTGCCGGATTACATAGGTATGGATTCAAAAAAGAAAAACACAGAGAAATTAAAACCGCTGACGCATGGTAAACTCTGCCGTCCATTTATCATATTCGCGCGAATGAATATTTGAATCGCGCTTGGTATAACTGACCGTTATTGTTGGAACAAAACCCCAAATATCAATTTTGTTATTAGACAACGACACCGCATAGCGTTGCAAAAAGTTGCGTTCTGTAATTTGTGCAAAAGTGTGATTTTTCACCGTCCAACGCGGGCCATCATAATTCATCCACGAAAAAGACGGTTCCAAATATACACTGAATCCCCATGGCATCTCTGCGCCAAACCCCAGCCCGACATTATATTGCCAATTTGCATAAGAATCATCTTTTGCGGTATCACGATCAACCCCACCAAACAGCGCCACATATTTTGTCGCATCCAACGAATAACTGACATACGGCGAAACACTGTATGTCTGACCGTCCATATATTCGCCATATTCATCATATTTATTATTCAACACACGGAAAGTCAAACCCGTTGATAACTTGCGCGTCCAGTCATAATGAGTATCCAGTTTTCCACCCGCCGACCAATTATATTTATCCCAACCATACCAGCGTCGCCCAGCCACCGCAGCCAACCACACATCACCGCGTTCCCAGATATAGCGTGGACCAGTTGATGCCGACAAATACAGGTCATCAAACTTATGCTTGTTATAAATATTGGTGTAAATATTGGCTTCGTTTTTCCAGCGCCAGTGATCCGCCAACACAAATTCGTAATTGCCCCCCAACACAAAGTTATAACCAAACGCCCTTTCGGGTTCCGGCAAAACGCGGGTAAATTCGCCCCATTCGTTTACGATTGTTTCTTCGCCACCTGAGGCTTGATTGACATTGTTATCAGGTGCCGCACCAAAATTAAACCATGCGTTCCAGCGTTTATTTTGTCGGGCGACCCAGCGATAATACATCATTGCCTGTCGCACCTTTGGCGGAATGTCCGCCCCCGCCATAGCAAGACGCAAATGATAATCGGCACGATACCACTGGTGCTTTGCCATATAGCAGAGCGCCAATTCATAGCGGATTTTTACAAGGTCGGGTTGGTCATCCAAAATCTTGCGATATATTTTTATCGC
>JAGCOQ010000132.1 GCA_017642625.1 Alphaproteobacteria bacterium
CAGATTTGTATCCATACGCGCAATCGCGCTGAAATCGCGTTCTAAATCAGTCGGCACATATTCCGAATATGACAGGTATTCACGATAATAACCGTTGGTGGAAAACTTTACCCCTTCGCGAAGTTCGTATTCCAAACGCCACCCCGCCTCTATCGCAGATTTATTTACTTTGTGTTCCGAATAAGTGAAATCATATTCATACACGCCCGCCAAATATAAACTTTTTATAATCGGGTGATCAAACAACGACAACCCCGCCAATCCACGCACAACATTTTGACGCGGCGCATCACCAGTTGCTTCGAATTCTGTTTCATATACCGCACGCGCCATTGGGCCAAACTTCAAATCGCCCCAATGCCAACGCGCCCACGCCAAATCAGATGATAACAAGATTTTATCTGCGTTTTCATTGACGACTTTTTCACCATCATATGGTTTCAGTGTTGTTCGACCATATTCCATAAACAAACTGTTGTCCCATTTCAAATCATCAACACGATATTCCAACGCCGTATCCCATACGCCCTTGAAATATTCTTGGTCGTCCGCCTTTAATGCTTGAATCGGGGAATCGGCATACGCCGCCGCATGACGCACATCTGTTTTGGACCAATCAAGCCCAATGCGCCGAATGTCCAGCGTCAATCTGTTATCGTCTGCCGCATAAGACGCAAACGGCATCAACATCGCCAATAATAACAACGATACTTTTTTCACGTTTTCCCCTTTCCCTTATGTTTGATTATTATTTCCAGACACGCATAAAACCATCATCCGCAGCAGTTTTCCAACCCGCATTGCGCAACGCGATTGTGACCGACGAACGCGCAGATGTCGGCACATCAATCATAACGGTGTTTCCAGTAATCTGTTTCGTGGAAAAATCAATCCGTTCAGAACGCGCAACCGATTGTAATTGCGCCCAATCAGCAATCGGGTCGTTCAAAGTCACACGCATTGTAAACGCACTTACAACACTGCCATCCGACAGCCAATTATAAACATTGTTTTCCGCCATCCATTGACGCGCCGCATCCCTGTCCACCGTCATTGTAATGTTCGCGGAATATGTTGTATCGGAAATCTGTTCGCCATCAATACTGGTTTCTGTAATCAGGTTTGCCAAATCGGCACTTTTTGCATTACGAATCGCCGATGACAGTTGATCCGATGACGCATACGGACGCAACTTATCAATTAAAATCTGACGTCGCGCATCATTGATTGCCATTGTTTTCGCGGTGGATGATGTATCACTGGTCATGCGCACAGATGCGGTTCCAACCAAATCAGCCGCCGTCGCCACACACGCAATAAACGCACCACAAAATGCAAATAGTATTTTTTTCATATTGCTTATACTAACCCAACTGAAACATTCTTGCAAGATTTATCAGAAGCGTGCTTTCAATCCAACGCGAATACCCAATGCACGATAGAAAGAATCTATTTCGCCACCGACCTTGCACACCCAACCAGAACAATTCTTTTCCAGTTCTTTTATGCTGATTGCGGTTGGATCACCCGAAACACCGGACATCTGACCAAGCATATATTTTTCAGCATCTGATTCCAACAATCCTTGTGCCACTGTCCATTGTTTCCATTGATCCAGCAATTCGTTATATGTATTCATGTAATATGTGCCGTTCAAATAAGTTTCTGCATCTGCGCCACTTACATGATAATAGTCATATGTGACACCGACGGACAAAGATACACTGTTTGAAATCGCAGTTGACCAATTCGCCGCCAAGCCCAAATGGAAAGCCGAGAACATTCCCGCAGAATCGGAAACGCTCTTTGGATGTTGCCAGTCAAAACGATACGGTTGGTCGCCCTCTGCACTATATCCAGGCAAGCCCAGTTCAACGCGTGCATCAACCGCATTGTTTTCATTTATGTCATACAACATATCCAACGCCAAGTATGGACCAGACCACGCAACTTCGTATGAATGGCTGGTTCCAGGCTGTTGATAATAATATGTTCCCGCCGTATCAAGATATTCGACACCGTCCGCGACATCAACATGTCCAGTTATACTGTCGCGCCAAATAACCTGATTCGTTCCGTTATCATAGTGAACGATAACCACTGGATCACATTGAATTTCGTCGCTGTCTGGGACTTTAAAGCATGCCGCCGTATCAACCGACAAACCATAATTCTTTTTTGTTTCCAATTTATATTTCAAATAGCGATAACCAAAAGATGGTGTGATCTTTAAATTGCCCCACTGCATAATCCCCGGCAAACCAAAGCCAACATTGAATCCCATCATGCTGCCACCATCACTGGTGCCAACCGACAAAGCATGACCAATTTGTTCACCAATTACATTATCAGATTCATCAACCCATTGCGTTATAAAGAAACCGCCATTACTAATATCGTCGTCAACCATGGACGATTCGCCCCATTGCATACCGTATCTGAATCCGGCCTCTATCTGACCCTTGGTATTACCCATATCAAAGATATATTTTCCGTTCAAATCCAGCACATTCCACGCAATATCATTATAATGCAACTTGGATGCAGATTCCTTCATCTCCATTTCCCACAGTGCATTTTCATGCGACAAACTGCCGTCCAGATAAAAACCATTTTTGATACCATCGGATTTCTTGGACGAAGAAGATGTTTTTGTTGTCTGCGTTGTTGTTTGCACAATCTGTGTTTGACGTTGACCAACAACGGTTCCATTTGGCGCATTATATCTTACACTGGAATAACCATTTGTTGAATACCCCGTTGGACGAACATACGGTGTTGTGGTGCTTGTGCTGGTATAAGAAGCCGTCTGACCATAACGCGCCTGTGCCGGCTGATAAGAACTGCCTGTGTAATATGTTCCGGCGGCATTTGCCAACACCGGCAACATGGCAAAAAGCGAACAATTCATTAGAAATAATGCTGTTTTCTTCATTGGCGTTTCCTTCTATATAATAATTTCGTAATTATTCTATCACAAAAAGGTTGAAAAATAAATAGGTTTTGCAACAATAAGAAAAGTTTCGCGACCATGGCGGAATTGGTATACGCGCAGCACTAAGGATGCTGTGGAGAAATCCTTGGGGGTTCAAGTCCCCCTGGTCGCACCAAAATTATAAAAAATCCCCATATTTTATGCTTGCCCGGCGTTTTAAAATTTTGCTAACATTGAATTGCAGAGAATGAAAAAATTTGGGCTGATTTTGGCTGGGTGCCTTGCGTTTGTTGGGTTACACTACGCACACGCAGATGACATCGGCGACGCTGTGCGCGCCGCGGTTCGTCGTGATACAAACACGACGACGGTCACAACGCGCCAACGGTCTGATTCCACCACTAATCCTGTGACAACACGCAATTCAGCGGACAAAACATCAACTGTCGTTAATCGCAGTTCTACAAATACCCGTAATAACAATGTGGTAAATCGTGCGGCAAATCAACCCATTACCGCACCGTTAAATGTTGTTGCCCGCACAACCACTGCGCCCCGCACAACAAACAACACTGGCACTGGGGCAACTGTGAAAACACGCACGACCAAGCCATTACAAACACGTTCAACTGTGCGCAAAACACCAACCCGCACCAGTGTATCCCGCGCGGCAACTACACTCGCTACACGCGAAGACATATTGAACCGCAGTTATTCACGTTGCAAAGATGTCTTTAACGAATGCATGGATGAATTCTGCGCGAACAAGGATTCCCAGTTAAAACGTTGCGCTTGTTCCGCCCGCATTCACGACTTTGACAAGGTTAAAAAGCAACTGGAAAACGTTGACGACAAAATGTTGGACTTTAACCAACGCTTATTGACGGTCAGCATGGATGAAAAAGATGTTGCAGCAATAAATGTCGCGACCGAGGGCGAAAAAGCGTTCTATGACACCAAGGATGTATCACAGTCTAAACGCACATTGGACGAAATCGCCAAGAAGTTAAACACCAATTTCGATAAAAGCAATTTTTCCAGCACACTGGGCACTGTTTTATCTTGGTCGTTGGATATAGACAGCGCGTTTGACAACATTGATTCATTGGGTGGCGTATCAACGGCGGCAAAATCCGGCACCGCGTTGTATTCTGCGGCATTACCTGTTTGTCGTGAAATGGCGGCGGAAGTTTGCTCGGACGAAGATTTATCCCTTGTGGAAACCAGTTATCAACTGCTTGTGGATCGCGACTGCGACACCGTTGAAAAAACATATAAAACCGCCGTCGAGCAGGCTCGAAACAAAATACTAGAAAGTTCCGCATTATTGGATATTTCGCGCTTGAACGTTTATCAAAAGAATAATGCCGACGATATTCTGACCTGCAAAAAGAAAATGCTGACTATGCTGACCGATTCGACGGTGTGCGGTTCCAATCTGGGCAAGTGTTTGGATATAACCGGACAATACATTGACCCAACAACCGGTGAGGCGTTCCTTAGTGCAGAGTTATCGAACCTTAGCACGTTGATTACCCGTCCGAATGAAAATCAGACATGGTCCACAGCAATGGGAAATTCGGTATTCGTTTCGTTCCTTAATTCCAAGAAAAAGTTTTTGGAATCGGCAATGGAAAATTGCCAAGATATTGCCGACACTGTATGGAACGCATTTATCGAAGACGCATTGTCGCAAATCAAGATTGCCCAGTTGCGTAAACTGGAAGAAGTGCGCCAGTCATGCACAACACTTGTTGGACAATGCCTTACCAATGCCGCCGACACACTTGAAGCGTTTGATGCCCGCGCACTGTCTACTTTTGGTGTCGCCGCCGATACGACCGCCAACGCAATGTGCCAAAATGTTTTATCATCTTGCACCACGTTGTTAAACATAACCGACAACGAACAAGAATGGTATGCCGGTATGACCGGAATTCAAACCGATATAACCTATGATTCAATCAAGCATACATGCCGCGAAGTTGGACGCGCCTGTATTATTCAGGTTTGCACTTCAACATCCGGCAACTTTGGTCTGTGCGAAGACATAAGTTTGTCTGTTAACCGCAAATCAATTATTAACCATACTGCGTGCTGGAACGAAGTTTTGGAATGCGTGGACAGTGCCGGCGAAGATACGTTAAAGGCAATATTTGCCCAAAATGGATTTTACAACACCGTCACCGACCCAGACACCCAAATTACAACCATTGTCCCAGACGAATATGCGTTATATAAAAGAACTTATGGTGACGATTACCTTAAACCAGACATACCGAACAGCAACCCTCAAACTCTAAACCAACGATGCGTAGCACCCGAAGAGACAACAGAAGAAACCACCCCGCTATATTGTGTATATGATATGTGTTATGAAGAATGTGAACACCAAGCATACACAGACACACATGAATGTCGTGTTTGCCGTTTAGCGGAAAGCATTTGGGGTAATTGCGAAGCAGAACCAACCACATCTCTGCGTGAAGACGCAAACATGCACAATCGTATCAAGGTACCCGCAGATGGGACAACCACGCTGTTATATTGGTTCGCCCAAAATACAGGCACAGAAACACTGGCTGATAATTGCCGCGACACCACTTGCCCCGCTGGGTACAAATCGTTCCAAGATGCGACGACACAAACCATCATGTGTATACCTGGTAATATGACAGACTCTTTTGACGAATTTTGTCCACTAATGGTTAATCTTACATCCAATATAAAGAAATGTTGTCCCTCTCAACGTACCGACTCCGCTAAGAACTGTTGTGAATCGGGAAATGTGACGAATACCAGCAATACTGGTGACATATGCATATCCGACAATAATGCCACACTTGTTGCGACATTTACCAGCAACGATTCCGACGACACATACTATGAACCAAATACACGATATGCGTTATATTGTTCGGGCAACATGGTTGGAAGCAACACCAGCGAAGCAGAATGCAATGGGTATTTCTTCTTTGTTAAATTGGCTACTGATGAAGCCCAGTACATAGACCCAAATTATAATGACACCGCACCAACAACCAGCCAAAGATATGTATGTGAGTATATTATTACACCAGAGCAAGAAACTAAATACATCCATACATATACAACAGATGGCTGGAAATGGTTAAACGGCGAATCGGAGTTCACTGGCACGCCAATTCATTGGATGGTGTCATTTGGTGGCTGTGGGAACTAAACCAAGGGGGATAAAAAATGAAATATCGCAAAGTTATATCCTTTAAACTAAAAAATCTTCTGCCTATGGCAATGATTGCTGGTTCAACCATATTTTTCGGTGCATGCCATAAAAAACCAGTCCCCGAACCCCCACACCACAACACAACATATGTATGGGGCGAAGATGATTGGAGTCAAATATGGCCCGCCGATAAAGTTGCCGCATCCGCGGATTCCACTTTGGTTGATTATGTGATTTTGTATAACAATGGTGTATCTTTCAATGCTAAATCAACAACACTTTTATTACGTCAATTGAATATGATTATTGAAGAAGTAAAACCAGAAAACCGCCATAAAATACGTGGTGCCGGAACACTAAACGAAGTCAACGCAGGTACAGAACAAGACTATCAAGATAGTATTAAACTAGCGAATCTGGGATTCAAATTTGGTCGGGTTTATCATATAAAATAATTGGAACAAAATATGCTGAAGCATTTTATGCGCTTTTTAATAATTTTAATTACGATGCAATTATGTATCGGTGATGTTTATGCTATTGGGGCAAATGGGGATTGCTCCGCAGAAGATGCCGTGTGTGATCCTAAGTTTTGGTGCCAACCTATTCCAGAAGGACAACCTGGTGCTGGTGGAAAAACCTGCCAACCCTGTACCAACGGCCCGACCGATAAAGAAGGTAAAAAATGTGGTGAAACTGACGCGGCATGCCAATATACTGGCAATGGTGGCAATTCCAATAATTGTCCATGGAAAATGACCTGCTCTGTTGGATACGTATGGAACCAATCGCAAAACAAGTGTGAACAATGTGACGATCACTACACATCCAAATCTGTGATTGTAACATATGATGGCACAGGATACGATACCATGCCAGCTACGCTACCCGTGTGTGAAGGGGAAGTGTATGAAATACAGTTTAATACCGGCACGCTGGACCAGGAAAAAATAAAAGAGAGTCCTATTCCTCCTGCCATTTATGAAAAATATGGAACTGGATTCTCGCTAAGTCAAACTGCAAGCCCAATAATGGTTGTTCCACCGTTCATTACCCCATTGATTGGTACGAATGAATTTTTGGGCTATTATACAGAAGCAACTGGTGGCGTTCAGATATTTAAAGCGAATGGCGAAGCAACCGATACCCTCACAAACACATATTTTACCCAAGACACAATTCTTTATGCACATTGGGGTGATGCAAAAAAGTATAGGATTGTACTAACCGTTGGTACCAGTTACGTGGCGATAGACAAACAGAATCATTGCATCCAAGGAGAAACGAGTTGTGTACTGGATGTCTCTGAACTTACTTGTGGTGCTGGATTTTATTTAAAAAACAACACAACAACACAGGTCAGTTGCAACGATATAACAAATTGCGGCGAAGTAAGAAGAACTGGCGACACTGTGACATATAGGCCAAATACGACCGCTCTACACTATATCATAGAAAATGAAACAATTACAGTAAACATCGGATCGTTATCTGATGCATGTCCGGTGGGAAGTTACTGTCCAGCATGCGACAACATCCCTTGTCCGTTAAGTTCAACCACCGATGGAACTGGAAAAACTAAAGTATCTGATTGTTTTTGGACAGCCAACACCGTATTCAAAGATTCTTCTGGAAAAACATTTACCCTGCCCGTTGAAGAAGGCACCCATATACAGTTGAGAGTAACAAATTAAAACAACTTGATTGTTTTGATTGCGGTGGCGATGGCGGGCATTTGTTCGTCGCCGATACGCCCCAGCACCCAATCCGCCGGATCAATTTGTAAGTTATAGTCGCGCGGGTGCCCAATTCCAATTCTTATGCGTCGATAGTCCGCGCCAACCGCGGCATCAATTGACTTTATGCCGTTGTGACCCGCACTGCCCCCGCCGACTTTTTCTTTGACCGCGCCGACTTTTACATCCATATCGTCGTGAATCACGATTATATTCTCAACCGGCACCTTGTAAAACCGCGCCAGCGCACCAACCGCATTTCCCGACAAATTCATAAAGGTCATTGGTCGCGCAAAAATAACCTTGTACCCATAAATAAATGTATGATAAGTCATTGCTTCGTGTTCAGATTTCCACGTTGCGTCATCACCCGCCAAATATTCCACCGCCATAAACCCGACATTGTGTCGAGTGCGCGCATATTCGGCCCCCGGATTACCCAGTCCAACGACTAAAATGGGTTTATTTTCTTGCATATCAACATCTCTTTTTCTACTATATTATCATACAAAAGGGGAAAAAATGAAATTAAATTACGCATCTTTTTTAACCGCTGC
>JAGCOQ010000133.1 GCA_017642625.1 Alphaproteobacteria bacterium
ACAATAACAATTTCACCACGCGGTGGCTCTATGTGCATTAAATCCGCCGCATAGCCAATAATTGCCTGTTCATGAATCTTGGTTATTTCGCGCACGATTGCGATTTGGCGTTCGGGCATAACACGTGCCAAGTCGGCAATAGTATCCATTATACGATTTGGACTTTCGTAATAAATTATTGTGTGGCGAATACGATTGTCGTCATGCAATTTTTTCGGATCAAAGAAACCACAAAATGTAAATCGGTCGGTTGGAAATCCAGAAAGCACCAACGCAGAAATCGCCGCGACTGGACCAGGCACAACAAACACTGGAATATTTTCGGCGCGTGCGGCGCGAACCAATCTGAAACCGGGGTCGCTTATACCCGGCATACCGGCATCAGATACCGCTGCAATAGACATACCGCCACGCAATTTTTCAATAAGGTCCGGTATAACATCACGTTCATTGTGTTCATGACAAGAAATGCGTTTTGTCTTTATATCAAAATGTGATGCAAGTTTGCCAAACACACGCGTATCTTCGGCGGCAATCAAATCAACACCACGCAACACCTCGACCGCGCGTGGTGAAAAGTCGCCCATGTTCCCAATTGGTGTTCCAACAATGTAAAGCCCCGATTGCATTTTTAAATCCTTTATAGTAGAATGATACAGAAATAAATGGATTTTTCAATGCATATAAAAACTATTTTTGGATTTCTGGCACTTTGCGGGCTGCTTGCTGGGTGCAGCGGCGGGCCCAAGGGTCGCTGGTCGGTCGATTATAGTAATGCGACAACATCACCGTCGCAGATGATGTATGGAACATACACCGACACTTCGCGCCACCGTATGGCTGTGATTTTGCCAACAACGGGCGAAGCGGGCGCAACCGGTCGGGCGATTCGTTCTTCGGTGGAAATGGCGGTTTTGTCATCGGGTGCAGATAATTTGAATGTGACTTTCTATGATTCTGCCCGCGGAACCGAGGCGATAAATGAAGCATTGAATTCAGATCCAGAGGTTATTGTTGGTCCATTGTTTGCACATGATGCGCGCACGGTTCGCGACTTGAAATCGTCCAGTTTGCCGGTCTTGTCATTTACATCTGACGCAACCGCGGTTGGTAATGGCGTTATGACAATGGCACTGATGCCATCAAATGGGGTAGAGGCGATTGTCAAGGAAATGAAGTCTGACGGCGCAAAACGATTCGTTGTTTTGGCGCCTGATACGGAAACGGGGCACTTGCTTGCCGGTGCGGCACAGGGTGCGTCGGGTGTCCATGGGGTCCAGTTGGTCGGTGCGTTCTTCTATACTGAAAAAGATACCGATTCGATTAAGGCTGCAACGCAGAGTGCGGCAATGAATGTTGCACGCACCGCGGCACATACCAAAGCGCGCGAGATTTTGTCGGATGTTCTGACCAACGAAAGTTTGACATCTATTGAACGCTCGTCGGTTCTGCGCCAAATGGACAAGTTGTCCAAGAGTGATGTTATCGGCACATTGCCGTATGATGCGGTGCTGTATTTGGGATCCGGAGATGATACAAAATCGCTGGCATCATTTATGCGCTATTTTGGTGTTGGTGCGCGTGATGCACGATTCTATGGAACTGCTATGTGGGAAGGGTCCGATATAGCGTCCGATATAACAATGGCGGGTGCGAAATATGCAACACTGCCGGATACAAACGAAAGTTTTTCCGCGAAATATGAACGTGTCGCGGGGACAAAACCCAGCCGTTTGGCGTCATTTGGTTATGATGCGGCGAACATGGCAATCGGCATGATGTATTCAGATAAATCAAACGCATCATACTTGCTGGATCCATCTGGCTATGTCGGAAATGATGGTGCAATCCGTCTGCGTCCAACCGGCGAAAGCGAACGCGCACTGCGTATTATGGAATTGGACGGCGCAGGCGAGGTAAAGGTTGTTAAAAACGCCGCGACTGATTTTATGACACCGCTGTATAATATTGAGCAACGCCATATATCGCCAATAAATGAAATGCCATTACAGACGCGCGGCGTGAACCCAATGAACTATATTACATTGCCGGATCGCATTCGTAGTAAGTATCGCGCAAAGACATATGGCGCAAACATGGTGGCACAGTCAAATGCGCAACTGGTTGATGTTGTGACAATATTACCCGAAGACGATCGCGACCC
>JAGCOQ010000023.1 GCA_017642625.1 Alphaproteobacteria bacterium
ATTGTCCGTTGCAACAACATAAATTACGTCGCCAGCCAGAATAAAAGGTTCGGCGGTCCCGATTTCCACGCACCATTTTTTTGTGCCTGTGGTGGCATTTATTTTGCAGAAAGCATCACCCAATCCGCCGGCATAGACATTAGCGCCACGAATCACAATCGGGGAAACAATATCCAGCACCGATGCGCCACCGGTCATATTGCTTGCGCGGTAAATATCGGCAATCCAAACGATTTTGCGTGTCTTTGGATTAAGTTTTATCAATTCGCCGGTTGTTAACCCCGCATACAGATAATTTCCGTTGCAAACAGGTTTTGCATCATTCTTGACCGAATTACTGGTCGGGAATCCGGAAAAGACCTTGCGTTCGCCGTCCCAAATAACATTGGACGAATCCTGGGTATATGGGCATTCTGTTTCCGCCATTTCAAATGCGGTGTCCGGCAGGGCGGCAATCTGCGTATCAGCCATTTTGACGACTTTTGTATCAAAGATTGATTTACGCACACCCGGTAAAATCGGGTCATGCTTGCTGCACGCGGAAAGTGCCGCCAAACAAATCAAACCGCCAATAATCGCATTTTTACGCATGGGGATTTATTCCTTATCTTAACATTTGTGCCGATGCCGAAACAGATGCCGGTGCATCTGCGTCATTGATGATTTTATCCAACCATTTGTTTGCGGCATCACGATTGTCTTCGGACAGATATTTTTGTGCAATTGTCAGGCATGCGGTATAGTAGAACGGTGAAGACTTTGTGTTAAGTGCAGACAGGTATTTTTCAACATCTGCGCCACTCATTTCATCACCACGAATACCGATAACATGCAGTTTAGCAAGGTCGCGAAAATCGCGCGTGTCGCCATCTTTTGCTAACTTTTCAATTTTTTCGGTGTCGCCACTTAACAAATATGATTGGAACAGTGCCAAATCAGCCGTTGCCCCAGATGTGTTTTCGCCAATCGCCGCCAGCGCATTTGCATCAACATTTTCCACCGCGGTTTCATAGTTAATTGCACGTGCAATTTGGTGCGCGCGATATTCACGAATACCGATTTGAATACCGGTGACAATAATCATGATAACCAGTGCCGCCGCCAACATTTGACGATAATATTTCTTTACAAATGCGGTTGTTTTATCGTTGTTGACTTCTTCCCAAACTTCGCGATAAAGGGCGTCTTGGGCATACTCTTCGCGGGTTTTCTTTTCTTTTGGTTTCAAGTCCTTGTTTCTTTGCAACATAGTGGCCATAAATAATCTCCTGTTCTTTAAATGGTGCCCTTGATAATTCCTAATTTATTGCTATACTATAAATGTTATGAAAAAGCAAATCAAGAACGCATTACCGGCAACCCAAAACACGAGTCTCGTGGCCGCGCGTGGCGTAAGCGACGAAAATGGGTTGGCACAGTATATTCAAACGATTCAGAAAATCCCTATCTTAAGTGCCGAAGAAGAATATGAATACGCAACACAATGGGCAAAAAAACAGGACAGTGTTGCCGCCGAAAAATTGGTGGCAAGCCATTTGCGCCTTGTGGTGTCTGTTGCATATGATTTCAAGAATTATGGCGTGCCAATGGGGGAATTGATTGCCAGTGGTAATATGGGCTTGATGCAGGCATTACAAAAGTTTGATCCGGAAAAGGGTTTCCGTTTTTCCACATATGCTATGTTTTGGATCAAGGCGGAAATCTATGAAACAATTTTGAATAATTGGTCCATTGTCAAAATCGGAACTTCTGCCAATCAGAAACGTGTGTTTTTTAACTTGGCGCGTGCAAAACGTGCGCTGGGCATTATGGACAACAGTATGTCTGATGAACAAACGAAACAGGTGGCGGAATACTTGGACGTTCCGGAAAAAGATGTTAAACGCATGGCGACCCGTATTGGTGCGCGTGATGTTTCGCTTAATGCGCCAATGAGAGGTGACGAAGATTCGTTGGATATTCTGTCCAATATGTCGGATGGTCGTGAAAATATTGCCGATACGGTGGAAAAAATGGAAATTCGCCGTATGGGGTATGATTTGTTGAAGAAGCATTTGGCGGCGCTGCCTGAACGCGACCGCGAAATATTGCGCGCCCGCCGATTGACCGAGCCAGCATTGACACTTGAAGCGTTGGCACAAAAGTATAAGATTTCGCGTGAACGTGTTCGCCAAATCGAAGAACGCGCATTTAACAAATTGCGTGATGCAATTTTAAAAGAAACCCAAGGATAATTTTTATGAAAACAAGTCTTGTCGCAATCGCGTCCTTAATCGCAATGGTTTCCGCAGCAAGTGCGCGACCAATTGAATATAGAAATGGTGGCTTTGCTGCGCGTATATCGGGATATGGTAATATCGGGTTGATAGAACCTGAATTTGAGGTGCCAAACGCAAGATTGATTGGTGATTGGTCTGCGCGTGCACAAGTGACATATGATGTGAACGAAATGCACCGTTTGGGTTTGGTGTATTCTTTGAATCAGAAAACACTAGAAGATGGCGACGAAATCAACGATTTGTTCGCCCTGTGGCAAGTCAGGGATTATGGTCGTATAGAGGTAGGTTTAACCGATTCTGTGGCGGAAAAGTTGGGATTGGGTTTGCCAGATGTTGGCGGGTTGCGCTTAAATGATGATCCGTTATTTTATAAAAAAATTGAACCAAATGGTATGGTTGTTTCCGACACGACATTGGACACCGGTGATGGTGCTTTGCGTGTGAATGCGGTATCGACCGCACAAAATGGTGTGCAATATGGCTTGTCCGTTGCAGGCATAACAGATAAATATGATTTTACCATTGATGGTGGAATAAAGATTCGTCGCCCCAGCGGTAAAACAAAGACTGCATATTCTTTTGGTGCGTCTTTTATGAACAATCCAGATGATTTTCGTCAATCGCCATATACGCGTCATGTGACGGCGGATTGGCGGGCCCAGGCATCTGCGGCGGTGAATGTTCAATACAACAGTTGGATGTTGGCATTGACGGGTCGTGTGATTTATGACAAGAATCCAGTGGGCGAAGTGTCCGACGGTTTTATTGTTGGCACCGGCGTCAGTTATGATTTCTTGAAATACAGTTTGTCGTTATCTTATTTGTTGTCTGATACAGGTGTGTGGCAACATGATGTTGATGATTTCTTGAATCATGTTGTTATGTCTTCGTTCAGATATAAATACAGTGAAAATGTTGATGGTTGGATGTCGGTTGGTATGACGACTGAAACACCGTTCTTGTCTGCGGGAATGCGTGTGACATTTTAATTAAAAGATAAAAAACACCGGCGATTGCCGGTGTTTTTTTTTAGAACTAAATGATTAACGCATTTCTTCGATTAATCCGTTCAAACGATCCATTGTATCCGAATCGTTTAATGCGGTTGCAATTGTGCGTGCAGATTCCAAATCGTTTAATGCAGCGTCTGTATTGCCCAGTTGCAAATTCAAAGCCGCAGACTTTTCAAAATACGACATTGCGTTTGACGACATGGATTCGCGTTCGCCAGCAGTTGTTGCACCCTGGATTTGTTCCGAGATAACACGAACAGCAGCCGAATAATCATTGATTGCCGCGGTGTAATCACCAAGTGCGGTGTATGCTTCGGCGCGTTCTGCGTATACCGTTGGATTGATAACGCCATCTGGACGTGCCAACGAATTGGTATAGTCTGCAATCGCACCTTCCCAATTCTTTAACCACAGATTCAGTTGACCGCGTTTCGCATACAAATCACGCATTTGCAAAATATCTTCGTCGGTTGTTGCACGTGCCGCCAATGCATTGTTGATGTCCGCCAATGCCACTTCGTAATTTTCAAGACGAGTGTTCAACAAAGCACGATCATAATATGCCACAGAACTTGTTGGGTTCATATCCAACGCAGCGTTGAAATCAACCAACGCACCGGCATAGTTTGCGGTTTGCATATATGCTTCGCCACGCAAGACATACATATCAACCGTCGGGTTGCCCGCATCAATCGCGGTTGTTAAATCGTCAATTGCATCTTCGACATCACCAGCCAACAATTTTGTTTTGCCAGATTCGTAATAGTCAGATGCCTGCATCAAAGCCTCTTCAGAAATAGATGCAGAACTATTTAACGGAACACGGTGATTCAAAATGCCATGGCTGCGACCCAAAATATAAAAAGTTGCAGCGATAAAGAACAAAATTATGAACCAATATACATAAATGGATAATGACCATGGATTGTATGATTGTTTTGTTTCAGTCTTTACCACAGGCGCGGTTTTTGTGGCCTTGGTGGTCTTGGTTGTCCGTATTGTGGTGGTCTTTTTCATATAAATCTCCCTTCCTACTATTCTAATCTTAGAAAGATTTTAAAATTAGGTCAATCGTTTTCTGATTTATTTCGCGAATTTTTGTTGGTGGCAGATTCCCCAATTCAATTTTTCCAAAAGATATGCGGTGTAATTTTTTTACAGGTGCGCCGATTGCGCCCAACACAATGCGAACTTCGTTCTTTTTTCCTTCGGTAATTTCAACGCGCAAAGTTTTGTCGTCGATAACATCAATTTTCATTGGTGCGTATTTTATTCCCTTTACCGTTATACCACGACGCGCTGAATCAAGTTTTGATAAATCGCCATAGACGGTTGCGATATATGCACGCGGAATATGTGATGACGGCAGTGTCATTTTACGCGCCAATTCGCCATCATTTGTCATCAATAATAACCCCGTCGTTTTGTAATCAAGACGCCCAATGTATTTAAGATTTTTATATTCTTGGGGTAAACAATCGTAAATAGTTTTGCGCCCCATTGGGTCGGCACGCGTTGTCATTGTGTTTACTGGTTTATGAAACGCATAAAGTTTGATTTCTTTTTTAGCAGATATTTTTTTCCCATCTACAATAACGGTGTCGCCGTCATCAACAAAAAATACAGGCGTATCTATCTTTTCACCATTAACAGAAACCAATCTGCGCGCAATTAAATCTTCGGCGACGCGTCGCGAAGCGATTCCGGAATCTGCGATAAACTTTGCAATACGTGTTTTCATTCTTGTATGCGTGATATTGCGATTGCGGCGGCCAATTCAGCACGCAAAATAGTTTTCCCCAGTGATATGCCAACGGCGCCGGCGTTATCCAACATATCAAATTCAGCATCTGAAAAGCCGCCTTCGGGTCCAACCAGAACCGATTTTATTTTTGTTGTTATTGGGCGTGTTGCACCATATGCCGCGCGTTCATCTGCAAATGCGATTTTTGATAAGTCGATTTCAGAAAACTTAATCGGCGCGGTAATTTCAGGAACACTGTTGCGGTTTGATTGCTCGGCCGCCTCGGTCGCGATTTTTTTCATGCGTTCCCAATTTATGTGTTGGGCAACGGTGTGTTCAGTTATAACCGGAACAATCTTTTTGACACCCATTTGTGTCGCCACATTGATTAAATCGTCGGTGCGTTTTATTGGCGCAAAATATAGTGTTATATCGCCACTCGGGTCGGTGTGTTTTGTGTCTTTGCCGACAATGATATTTTTGCCGGCATCGTCCAGTGTCGCGTTATATTCGTGACCACCACCAAACACAATTGCATCTTTGCGCCGCATGACACGCGTCAAATAATGTGCGACTTCGCGTGGTGCCGGTATTATCATACCGGATTTTATGTTGTCGCCAATAAAGATTCTGGGTATATTTTTCATATTTTCTTTGCGATTGTGATTTATTAAAGTCTTTTTTTCTGATATAATCATAACACAATGGCTGAACAGTTCAAGATTTTATCCGCGGGTGGGACGGGTAAGGGGCTGAATATTTTTAATTCGGCATCTTACAAGGAACACGAACGCATTCCTATGGCGCGCGTATTTTGGGAATTGCGCTGGGTCGTTGGTATATGGTTAATTTGCGCGCTTGCATTTGGTGTTTCGTTTATTTTGGAACATGTATGGCGTTATGGCTGGACCGAGGCAAGTGGTGTTTGGTCGCGGATATACCTGTATAATGCTTTTACGAGTTTTGGAATGTCTGTTGTGGCTGATGTGCCGGCATGGATTTGGCGGTGTGTGGTTTATACCGATTTTGCGTGTATGACACCGTTGTTCCCAATAATTGCATACTATCTTATGGCGGATAGCGAGTTGATAAAAGAGTTTAACCCCAATGGCAAAGATAAATTGGATGAAAAATCTTCACGCAAGGCAACCGCCGAAGATATTAAAAAAATGGGACAAAACTTTAAAAACAAAGAAGGTTTGTTCAATGGTTTTATGATGGTTCTGGGTTATTTCAAGGATAAAGGGAAAAATCGACCACTGATGTTTGATGAATCTTTGTCTGCGTTATGTTTGGCACCTCCGGGAACTGGTAAATCCGCGGGCGTTGTGCTGCCGACAATTTTGGAATGCGATAACGTTTCAATGATTATTAATGACCCTAAACCGGAATTGAAGCAACAATCATCCGCATATCGTGCGACCGTTGGTCCGGTGTTTATCATGAATTGGGCGGGGCAAGATGACCCAGCACGCGGTATTTATTACCCATCTTGGAACCCATTGTCGCCGGAACACGTGCCGTTTAATTCAGAACAACGCGATTTGTATGTTGATACAATCTGTAATGTGTTGGTGCCGGATGTTGGTGGTTCTTCGGCTGACCCGCACTGGACAATAACTGGTCGTGCCGCATTGTCGGGTATGATTCATTTCATTGTGTCCAAGGTTGAACGTGCCAAGGCAGATGATTATTTCTATGCGCGTCTTAAAAGCGGAACATTTAACACAGATGATGCTGCGGTATTGTCAGATTATTACCTGTCTATGATGGATGATCCAAATGCTTATGCTGCGCTGGCGATTTTAAAACGTAATGAATTGACGGTTGATAATTATGTTCATGTGGGAACATGGGAACATATACCACCTGCATGGGTTGGACGCGAAGCATCACTTTCCATGATCCTTGACTGGTTAAATGCATCACAGATATCGATAGCCAATGATTTGGAAGAACGTCGTCGTGCCGGTGACCAAATGGTCATGATGGAAGATAATATGCAGAAATTATTCCTGAACGCTGTAGATGAGGGGCGCCGTTATGCATATTCACATCGTGCGATTTTGGAATTGACCCAGTTGGCAAATACACCGGACAGGGAACGCGGATCTATTTTATCAACCGCTATGTCAGGGTTGTCCATATTCCGTAATTCTGCGGTGCGTAATCGAACCAGTCATTCAGATTTTCACTTTTCCGATTTGCGCGGTATGGTTGATCCTCATGATGGAAAGATTAAGCCGGTGTCGGTATATCTGTCCATCAATATGGTTGATGCCCAGGCATTGAACCCAATTACTGGTATTTTCATTGAATTGATGTCTAATTTCTTGCTGGCTAATAAACCAGATTCCGAACATGACGGTAAAAAGATGGGGCCATATCCGGTATTGTTCGTGTTGGACGAAATGCCCAAAATGCAAAAGTTGCAAGCGGTTATCCAAGGACCCGATTTGGGACGTGGGCAACAGATTTCATACCTGATTATCGGTCAGGATATTCACCAGATTCGCGAAAAATATGGTGCGGACGCCGCCGATACAATTATTTCAACCACCGCGGCAAAAATCGTTATGCGTCAAAATGACCCCGAAACCGCAAGACGTTTTTCGGACATGATGGGTAAAAAGATTGAAATGAAAAAGGTCAAAGGACCCGACGGTAAAGAAGTTGAAGAAAAGAAAGAGTCTCCGCTGTATTCAGAAATGGATATAATGAAGTTAGAATCAGAAAAACAATTGATTATTTACCAGGGTTACTATAACCGTCCGATTGAGGCAATCCAGGAAAGGCACTTCTTGAATAAAACGCCGATACAAAAAGAACTGCACGCCAAGGTTTTAATGGGTGAATCGTCGCCGTTACCAGATTTCTTGATACCATCGCATCATGCGATAATGGGTTATTCGGGCAATCCGCGTATGTATAACCCAGCGACGGGTGAATTGGTAGAGTTTGTAAATAATAACAAGCAATAAAAAACACCGGCATTCGCCGGCGTTTTTTTGTTTCCTTATAACTGTGTCTTTACTTCTTGGACTTCATAGCATTCAACACGATCGCCCTCTTTCAGGTCGTTATACTTTTCAAAACTCATACCGAATTCAACGCCGTTTGTTACTTCTTTTACTTCGTTCTTTTCACGACGCAGTTGTCCGATTTTACCATCGTAAATAACGACATTGTCGCGCAACAGACGAACAAAGGCATCTTTCTTTATAACACCTTCGGCGACACGACAACCGGCGACACGGATGCCTTTGCCAACCGTAAACAATGCGATAACATCGGCATAGCCAATGAAGTTTTCTTTCTTTTCAGGTGCCAATTTACCGGACAAGATTTCTTTGATTTCGTCGGTAATACGATACACAACACTGTGATAGCGAATATCAACACCCGCGCTGCGTGCCATATCGCGAACCGCCGCATCTGCACGAACATTAAATGCGATTATAACAGCGTTCGAAGCAGCCGCCAATCTGATGTCGCCTTCGGTAATTTGACCAACGCCAGCCGACAATACTTCAACAGCAGCTTTGTCAGAATTGATGTCTTTTAACATATCGTTGATGGCTTCGACACTGCCTTGGACGTCGGCGCGCAAGATAATTGGCAAAGTCAATTTCTTGTTCGCATCACGTTTCGCAAACAATTCTTCCAGTGAAGAACGTTTAACTGCGTTTGCTTTATCTTTTGCCTGTTGTGCGCGATATGCCGCGACTTCGCGTGTTTGTGCCTCGGTTTCCATAACGTGCAATTCGTCGCCCGCCAATGGCACAGAATCAAGTCCCAAAACGATTGCAGGTTGACCCGGCCCCATCGCCTTGACGCGTTCACCAACCGAATTAATAAGCCCACGAACACGACCAAATGTTTCGCCAACAACGAACACGTCGCCAATTTTCAATGTTCCTTGGCGAACCAAGACGGTTGCAACCGCACCCAAACCGCGTTCCATTTTCGCTTCTACTACGTGGGCAACGGCGGGCATTTCGGGATCCGCTTTTAAATCCATGACGCTTGCTTGCAACAAAATGGCTTCTTCCAGTTTATCCAAACCAATTTTGTTCTTGGCAGAGATTTCAACGCATTGAATATCGCCACCCATTTCTTCGACTTGGACTTCTTGTTGCAACAAATCTGTTTTAACGCGCTGTGGATTTGCTTCGGGTAAATCAATTTTGTTAATTGCAACGATAAATGGCACCTTGGCTGCGCGAATATGATTAATCGCTTCGATAGTTTGTGGCATGATGGAATCGTTTGCAGCAACGACCAACACAACGATATCAGCCATCTGGGCACCACGCGCACGCATGGCGGTAAATGTTTCATGTCCCGGTGTGTCCAAGAAAGTTATCATTGGACCGGACTTTGTTTTAACTTCGTATGCAGAAACATGCTGGGTAATACCACCGGCTTCGCCCGCCGCAACATTTGCATTACGGAAAGCGTCAAGAAGGGATGTTTTACCATGGTCAACGTGTCCCACAACGGTCACAACCGGTGGACGTGGTTGTAATTTCGCTGGATCAGGTAACCGTTCCAACTGTTCGGCATATGGCTTTACAACGACGCGCTTTACAGTTGCCCCAAATTCAGTCGCAATAAGTTCGGCGGTATCGGCATCAATGGATTGATTAACAGACGCCATCATGCCCATTTCCATCAATTTCTTGATAACATTACCAACCTTTTCCGCCATAGCAGCCGCCAAATCTTTGACAGTAATTGTTTCGCCAATGGTCACTTCGTGGGCAACCTTTTGCGGGGCGGTAAATATTGCGCGTGCTTTTTCGCGGAAACGTTTCAAAGATGCTTCACTGCGACGGCGGTTTGCGCCACGAATACCGATTTCTTCGTCATCATCTTCGCCACCAATAACAATGTCGTGGATAGAGATTTTACCGGATTTTTTGAAATCTTTTTTAAAGTTAGTTTTTTGTGGGCGATCGTCGTCCAAGTCGCCACGATTTTGATTGCCACGATTACGACCGGGATTGTTGTTTTGAGATTTTCTGGAATTATTGGACGGCTTGTCTTCTATATCAGACATATCTGTGGCGTTTTCACGTGTCGCCAACTTGGACTTTACCTGTTCATATTCGTCCGCTTCACGTGCGATTTCCGCCTCGCGTGCGGCGCGTGCGGCTTCTTCGGCGGCTTCGCGTGCTTTGCGTTCTTCTTCGCGTGCGCGCGCAGCCTCTAAAACTGCGCGAAGTTTTTCGTCCGCCGCACTATGTGGTTGTGTCGGCGTTGCTGGTTCTTCGCGTAATTCCTTGCTGCCGGGGGCAACAATACGACGACGGCGTTCAACAAAAACGGAATCACCCTTTTTGCTTTGCACCGCATCAATCGTCACAGATTTTCCAAGTGTTAATGTCGCCATTCAATACTCCGTATGTTTTGGTTTTGGGGTGCGGATTCCGCACCCTGATTTAACCTTTATTCTTCTGTTGTTATGCCATACGCTAATTCACGCGCCTTCATAATAACACGACCGGCCAAGCGTTCACTCATTGTGTCTTCGCCGATAATTTCGACCAATTCATCAGATGACAAGTCCGCCAAATCGTCCAGTGATTTAACGCCGTTTTCACCCAATTTCATGATGATTGGACGTTTAATGAAATCAAAGTTTAACAAGTCATCAGACATGCCCATTTTATGACCGTTGTCGATATAATCTTGTTCAACCTTGGTCAGATAATCCTTGGCGCGTTTTTGCAATTCAGCCGCCAATTCTGATGTGAATCCTTCGATTGATTCCAATTCTTTGATTTCGACAAAGGCAACTTCTTCGACGGTGCGGAAACCTTCGGTAATCAATAAGTGGGCAATCATTTCATCAACATCTAATGCCTTGATGAACAATTCTGTCTTTTCTTTGAATTCCTTGGCACGACGTTCTTGTTCTTCGGCTTCGTTCATAACGTCAATGTTCCAGCCCGTAAGTTGAGATGCCAAGCGGACATTTTGACCACGACGACCGATTGCCAAAGATTGTTGGTCTTCGTTCACAACAACAGCAGCGGTGCGTGTATCTTCGTCAACGATAATCTTGGCGACCTTGGCAGGTTGCATTGCGTTAACGATAAACACAGCAGGATCTTCGGAATACAAAATAACGTCGATTTTTTCGCCATGGCATTCGTTGATAACTGGTTGAATACGTGTTCCCTTGATACCGACGGTCATACCAACTGCATCAATGGACGGATCATCTGTCTCTACCGCGATTTTTGCGTGTGAACCCGGTGCACGTGCCACAGATTTAATCTTAATCAAACCTTCATAGATTTCAGGCACTTCTTGGACAAACAACTTTTCCATGAACAATGGGTGTGTGCGGGTTAAAAAGATTTGTGGACCCGAATTAGAACGTGTGACGTCCATAATCAAGGCACGAACGCGGTCACCAACGCCCAAACGTTCCCCTGGGATAAGTTCTGTACCCTTGATATAACCTTCGGCTTTGCCGTTGATATCAACAAACACATTGCCAAATTCAATATGCTTAACAACGCCAGAAACGATATCACCGATATTGTCTTTGAATTCTTCGTATTGACGACCCTTTTCAGCATCACGAACACGCGCAGTCATAATTTGCTTTGCGGTTTGGAAAGCCATACGACCAAATTCAGGCTCAGGTAATGGATCTTCGACCACGTCGCCAACAGATGGGTTCTTTGCATATTTTTTCGCCGCAGCCACTGTTAACATGGTGTTTGCATCATATTCTTCGCCGGCACTTTCCGGTGATTCAATAACAGTGAACAAACGTTTTACATGAATAGCCCCGTTTTTGCGGTCAATGTTTGCAACAATATTAAACTCTTCGCCATATTTGTGTTTGGCGATTTTTGCGATGGCCGCTTCCAGCGATTCAATAACAATTTCCCGTTCGATTTGCTTTTCTTGGGCCAGCGAGTCAATGGCCAATAACAAATCTTGACGTGGCATAGATTCAAAAGACATATCATTCTCCTTGGTGTTTATCGTCTTTCTTTACTGAAAGAGCGGGGTTTTGCAACCCCGCCCTTAAAAAAACTTCTAAGAACAAGCGTATTATTAACGTCGAATCGTGAAATTGCAAGCGAAAAATATATGTCGCAAATCATTATCACTTAATTGACACTGGGGCTAATGCGTTTTATACTGCGTATTATGAGTATCATAGACAAGTATTTTTCGCGCCAATTGGTGATAATTTTTGTCATGTTATTGGCGGTTTTAGCGGGTTTGGCATGGATGGTTCAAATGATGTCCATGATGAAATTCGTCCTGAATTACGGGGTAAAGGTCAGCAGTTTTATCGGTCTGACTATGCTTATGATACCGTTTATTGTATCTATTATTGTTCCGTTCGTCACATTTATTGCGATTATTTTTGTATATAACAAGTTGATTTCGGACAACGAAGTGACGGTTATGGCGTCCGTTGGATTGTCACCACGTCAAATTGCACGTCCCGCGTTAAGGTTTGCCGCAATTATGACTGTGTTGCACTTGGTGTTAAACATCTTTATTGTGCCATCAACCCAGGTGAAGTTCTATGATACCCAATGGAATCTGCGTTATGGTTTGGCGCATTTGAAATTGCAAGAATCGGCGTTTACAGAACTGTCGTCTGGTTTGGTCGTGTATGTCGACAAGGTGTCTGGATATGATTTGTCCCAAGTTATGTTGTCTGATATGCGTAATAAAAAATCAGAAATGATAATTTTCGCAGAAAAGGGTAAGTTGGTTGCAACTGTGCGTGGATTATCAATCGTTATGTCAAATGGTTCAATCCAAGGGCGTGGCGATATGATGGTTTCGGGGACTTTTGATACATTTGATATGGATTTGAATGTTTCAGACAAGGGTGGCATGACATCATATCGTGTTCGCAGTATTTCAACCCCGCAATTGTTGAAAGATTTGCGTGATTCGCCAACGGCGAAGCGTCACCGCACCGTATTGACGGAATTGGCGACAAGGTTTTTGGAACCGTTTATGAATATTATTTTGGCGGCGTTATGTTTGGCGATATTGTTGCGTTCGTCATTGTTGCGTCGTCGCGCCAGTTTTGCACCGGCAATGGCGGTCGCTGTTATGGCGGTTGTTATGGCGGTGTTTATGTCTGCGACAAACATGATGGACAGTTTAACTGATTTCTTTGTGTTTGCAGTGGGCGTTTTTGCAATGTTGGTGTTGTCTATATTTGGGCTGTGCAGAAAATAATACATGAAAAAAGTATTCGCATTTTTACCGATACTGATTGCAGCCGCCGCGCATGCGGTGCCGTTGGATGTTAATTCACCCAAGACAATTAAAACACAAAAGATAGAATATGATGTTAAAACGGGAACCGTCAAAACAACCGGTAAAACAGAAATAACAAATGCCGCCGGTCAACGTATGACATTAAAGGATTCTTATTTAAGTCAACGCGGCGAATACTTGTCGGGTGATGATATAAAAATTTGGCTGGGGCAACATGTGTATATTGAATCGGACAATATAACCCACGACGGCGATGATACTGTTGCGAAAAACGCTATGTTTACTGCGTGTGCTAACTGCGACAGTTATGGTGATGCATGGGAAATCCATGCGACCAAGATTATACACGACATGGCGGATCGCATGTTAAGTTTTTATAACATGGTATTCCGGATTTATGATGTGCCTGTTATGTATTTCCCTTACTACACAATGCCGGATCCAGGGGTTAAGCACAAAAGCGGTTTGTTAATGCCGAATTTGGAATCAACAAACAAGATGGGAACACAAATAAACTTGCCGGTTTATTTCTCGTTTTCAGATTCGCATGATGCGACATTGACTTTGTCTTATTTGACCGCGGAAAATCCATTGTTCCAATTGGAGCACCGATTGAACTTGGCGCATTCGGAATACAGAACACGTGGGTCATACACACACAATCGTGATGGCGAAGATCGTTGGCATTTATTCAACAATGATGTTATTGAAATGGGCGAATACGCACGCGCATCTGTGTATATCGCACGCGCATCTGATAAAACATACCTGCAGAAATATGGGTTCTATGAAGACCAACCGTATTTGGATTCAGGGGCCAAAGTGGAATTGTTCGGTCAATCTGGTTACGCCGTTGCAGATACACACATCTTCCAAGAATTGCGTAATAATCGCTATCGTGGACACCAAGCGTCCGTCCCCAGTGGCAATGTTTTACCAAACATTCGTGGGGTATACCAAACGGATCCTTTGTTTGCGGAAACATACATGACATTGTCGGGCGATGTGTTAAGCATTGTTGGTGATGGCGCGTCATCACAACGTATGATTGGTGAAACCCGAATAACAAGTCCATGGACATTATGGGGTGGCAATCGTTTAACCGCATCTGTTGCAGCGCGTTATGATTTGTATAACTTTGATAACACAGATATGGTTGATGGTGATAAGTATTCGGGCTTTAAAAACCGTTTCTTGCCCAGTGGTTATGTTGAATGGGGTTTGCCGTTTATAAAGCCGGGTGGAACATGGTCGCAAACGATAGAGCCACGCGCGCGCTTAACAATGATGCGCAGAATACATGACGACCAGTTTGCGTTGAATAACGATTCTGCGGGAACGTTTTTATCGGACACGGTGTTGTTTTCTGATAATCGTTTTGCTGGGTATGATTTGTGGGAAAACGGCACATTTGCTGATTATGGTGTGCGCTGGTCTGCGTTCAATACTGACGGTCGCGTGGTGGAAGTGTTCTTGGGGCAATCATATGATTTCACCGACAGGGCGGATACAGACCTGAATAGCGGGTTCCATAATGGCGGTTCGGATTATGTTGGTCGTATTGGTTTTAATAATTCTGATTGGCTTAATGTTTCCAGCCGTTTCAGATTTGATCGCGACACTTTCAATTTGCGCCATGCAGAAACATCTGCGGTTATTGGTTCCGCGTCAAATTATTTGACGATTGGGCATATCTGGGCGCGCCAGTTTATTGATGCACAAACATTGGCACCAGATATTAACGAAGCAATTGGTGGTGTTGGATTTAAATTAAGCGACCGTTGGTCAATGCGGTTCGAAGCAATATACAACTGGACCGAAGATACATTTTTGCGTCATTCGGGGACATTGTATTATAATCATCCGTGCTATTATTTGTCGTTTGGTTATCGTCGCGACAATGCGGTTCGCGAAGATTACCAAGGAAATACCACATTCCAATTCCGTTTTGGTATGAGTATCGAAGGGCAACGTTATTAAAAATGAAAGGGGGAAAGTAATGAAACGGTATTTGATGATATTGTTGTGTTGTATGTTTTCGGCTGTGCCGGCATTTTGTGCAAGTGTTGTTGCAACAGTCAATGGCACACCAATAACAGATACAGATATTACTGCGCGCACAAAACTTATGGCACGCCAAGGGAAAACATCAACGGACAATCGTCGTGTTGCGTTGCAAAACATAATTGATGATTCTGTGAAATTGAACTATGCCGCAAATTTTGGTGTGAAACCAACCGATCAAGATGCGGCAAATGAATTAAAGCGTATGAATATGACGGATTTGTCTGCATCTGAACGCGCAATGGCAATTTCAGCAATAAAGGCAGAAATGGCATGGCAGGTTATTGTTGCACGAACAATTTTGCCAACGGTTGATGTTTCAAAAGAAGATATTTCTTCTATGAAAAACGAATTGGCGCGTGAACAAGGGTTGCCGATTGAAATGGAAATTGTGCGGCTTACCGATATACCAGCGGACGTTGCATCAAAACTAACAAAACCAAAATCTTGCGATGATGCCGTTAAAATGGCAGAAGATTTAGGTGGATATCCGCAAAGGTTTTCCGCCAAGCAATATGAATTGTCCGAAGATATTCGCAGTCGTGTGATTGGTTTGCCGACACTTACTTGGTCGCCACTTGTTAATGATAGTGTGTTGTTAGTGTGCAGCAGCAAAAGAACATCTGAATATGGAAAGTTGGACGAAATCATAAAGCAGAACGCAACTTATAAACAAGCAATGTTCATAGCGGACCAACAATTAAAACAATTACGTCGCAAAGCGGTCGTGGTTATAAATGACGACAGATATAAATTATGAAACCGGTATTATTTGATTTTACAGATTTAGAACTTGAAAAGTTTATAACGGATATGGGTCAGCCGCGGTTTCGTGCAAAACAAATTCGTGATTGGCTATCACGTGGTGCGCCCGATTTTGCGTCTATGAAAAATGTGCCGGAAAAATTGCGTGTGGAACTGGACAAGGTTGCACAAACATTGCCGGTAAAAATTACAAAAAGGTTGGATTCGTCAGACGGACAAACAACCAAGTTTTTGTTGGAATTAAATGACGGCGAACAAATAGAGTGTGTTTTAATGCGCACCAGTTATGGCAACAGTGTTTGTGTCAGTTCCCAAGCGGGCTGTGCCATGGGTTGTAAGTTTTGTGCCAGCACACTGTTGGGATTAAAACGCAATTTAACCGTCAATGAAATGTTTGCACAAATATTGACGGCACAGTGGACATTGCGTGATAACGCGTCTGAAAAATCAATTCGTCCAAATGGTGATGCAAATAATAATGATGTTTCGCATATCGTGATAATGGGAACTGGCGAACCTTTACAGAACACTGAAAATGTAATCGGATTTATGGAACGTGCAAATAGCGATATGGGAATTGGTTGGCGTCGCATAACATTATCAACATGTGGCATTGTTCCGGGGATTCGTCGATTGATAGAGTGGGGGCGGCCGATAAACCTTGCAATATCATTACATGCCCCAACGGACGAATTGCGTTCGCAAATCATGCCGATAAACAATAAATATAAACTGGGCGAAGTGTTGGCGGCGGCGGATGATTTTACCAATCTGCATAATCGCCAGTTAATGATTGAATATATATTGCTGGGCAAGAAAGATGAAAACGGCGAAACGGTTTTATATAATGCTACCGAAGAATATGCAGAAAAATTATCTGCATTACTGCGTGGTAAAAATTGTATGGTGAATCTTATTCCATGGAACGCGGTTGATGAACGCGACTTTGCGTCACCGTCGGGTAATGCGGTTCACCGTTTCCAAGATATTTTAATTAAAAACGGTATTCATACGCGCATCCGGCGAGAGAGGGGAACCGATATCGGTTCGGCGTGTGGGCAGTTGCGCCTTAAACACAAAAGGAAAGAAGATGTTTGTTAGATATATAACTTGTTCGGATCCGCGTGACCATAATTCATTTCGTGAATTACATTCTTTGTGGTTTTTGGATGATAGGGTTGAAATTGCTGTTCAAATGCATCCTGGCAAGGTGTCCAAAGGAACACAAAGATACGAGTGGATTTCTGATGTAGTTCATTCTTTGGAACACGACTGCTGTAATGATTATAATTTGGCTATACATGTGAATTCAGGGTGGTGCGGAGAAATCTGTAATGGCAAGATACCGGAAGATTTATTGCCGTTGTTTAAAGCAAGCCATAGAATGCTTTACGAAAGCGTGCCAATTGTAAAACGTATACAATTAAACATGCCAAAAGGTGTAGCGGAATCTTTTAATCCGCAAAAATTGAAAACAGTGATAGATGCGTTCCCAAGACAAGAGTTTATCTTGCAATATAACAATGTGACCAAGCAAGCGGTTGATGCATTATATAAAACGGGCGCGTCATTCACATTGTTGTATGATTCGTCTGGTGGTCGTGGTATATCGCCAAATGCGTGGTCTAAGCCGGTGTATAATGGGCGGATGATGGGGTATTCTGGTGGATTAAGCCCTGAAAATATCGCGGATAATTTATCAAAAATAAGTCAGGTTACGTCTGCCGATGATATGATATGGATTGACGCCGAAGGAAAATTGAAAACAAATGATTTGTTTGATGTTGC
>JAGCOQ010000024.1 GCA_017642625.1 Alphaproteobacteria bacterium
CAAGGAGAAAAAAATATGTATACAATACAATATGTTCATGCACGACAAATTATGGACAGTCGTGGAAACCCAACCACAGAATGTGATATAAAACTTTCCAACGGTGCTTTTGGGCGCGCCGCTGTGCCGTCTGGGGCATCCACTGGCTCTTTCGAAGCGATTGAATTGCGTGATGGTGGACAACGGTATATGGGCAAAGGCGTCTTGACCGCCGTCAAAAATGTGAACGAGATTATTGCCCCCGCAATCATGGGCATGGACGCAACCCACCAGACAGAAATAGATGAAAAAATGTTGTCATTGGACGGCACACCAAATAAATCTAAATTGGGCGCGAATGCGATATTGGCTGTATCATTGGCTGTGGCACATGCTGCGGCAAATGCGAAACAATTACCATTGTATAAATATATCGCAGAAATGTATGGAACAAAAAATCCTTGCGTCTTGCCCCGCCCTATGATGAACATCATTAACGGTGGCGCACACGCGGACAACGGTTTAGATGCCCAAGAGTTTATGATTATTCCAAACGGTGCAAAATCTGAATTCGAAGCAATCCGCATGGGCAGTGAAGTATTCCATCACTTAAAAAGTATTTTGAAACGCGGTAAGAATTCAACAAATGTTGGCGACGAAGGTGGCTTTGCGCCGAATTTCAATTCAACGCGCGAAGCATTAGACACCATAATGACCGCTATTCGTGATGCGGGGTATCAACCAAGCACCGAAATATCAATCGGATTGGATGTCGCATCTTCTGAATTTTATCACGACGGCAAATATTCTTTCGAAGGCAAAGAGTTGTCATCTGATGAAATGATTGCGTTTTACGAAAAATTAATTTCTGAATACCCGATTATTTCAATCGAAGATGCTTTGGCCGAAGAAGATTGGGACGCATGGAAAATACTGACACAAAAAATCGGCGACAAATGCCAGTTGGTCGGTGACGATTTGTTTGTGACAAATCCGGCGCGACTGGAACGCGGGATTAAAATGGGTGTTGCAAACGCAATTTTAATCAAAGTGAATCAAATCGGGTCTTTGACCGAAACACTGCGTGCAATCAAAATGGCACAAGATGCAAAATACGGTGTCGTTATTTCCCACCGCAGTGGTGAAACCGAAGATACGACTATTGCTGATTTGGCGGTGGCAACAAATGCCGGACAAATTAAAACCGGATCCATGTCCCGCACAGATCGCATGGCAAAATATAACCAACTGATAAGAATAGAAGAAGAACTGGAAAATTCTGCGAAATATGGTATATAATAAGTAAAAAGGGACGGGGGACCAAACACCCCCCGCTTGATAAAATGGTCCCAGAAAACATTATCATAATAAAATACATTGTGGCGGCGGTCTTGGTTGCCTTAATCTTCTGTGCGCCCGCATATCTGGCGCGCCAGACGAAAAAGGATAAAACCGAAATGACCAAAATCCGCATTGGCAGTTGGTTACTGGGCTGGTCCGTAATTGGATGGATTTGGGCGCTGTTTTCTGCAATAAAGAAATAGAATAGTAAAATGACGGGGCAAAAAGCCCCGTCATTTAATTACTTTTAGATGTTTGAACAACCTCTATCTGTCGAACCCTTCTGGTAATTCACCCAAACGTGCTGATAACTCACCGCGAATATCAACCTTCGCGACAGATTTAAAAGCAACCGTACGACGGGCCCGATTAAAGTCTTTTACAACATTATCAGTCATGTTTCTACCTCTATTCAAAACATCTCTCTGACAACCCAACTATATACATATAATTGTTTTTGTCAAGTATTTTATTCTCTTGGTCTAAACACCCCTACATATCACACCCATATTCACCACAGGTGCCGTTGGAATATCCGCCAACTTCGACAGCGACCGGATTTCCACCTGGTTCATCGGTTGTGTAATGTGTTTCTTTGACCACGCGAACACGGCGGTTTGCCGCATTCGGCGTATTATCCGGTGTCGGAACCGCCAAATCTTCTTCGCCGCTTGACACAGCAACTATCTGGCTGGCTGGGATACCGTATTGGATTAACATCTTTTGAACCGCTTCGGCACGACGACCACCCAAGGCATAGTTATAGCTCTTGCTGCCGGCGGTGTCGGTGTGCCCAACTACAGAAACCTTGATATTCTTGTTCGCTTGGGTTGCCGATGCCAACTTTTCAATCAAATCACGATATTCCGGTTTGATTATAGCCTTGTTAAAGTCAAAGCGCACTTCGAACACTTCTTCCATAACATGTTGTTTTGGTTCCAGCGGAATCTGTTGCACTTTGATCATGGTCTTTTCGCCCGCCGCCGCTTGCAATTTATCCAAGCGTGCGTTAATCGCCGCCAATTCTTGGCGCATAGCCATCATCATGTCAATGAACTCTGCGCGGGTCACCAAATCTTCGTTTGGACAATTACATGGTTCTTGGACAACAGGTTGCGGACAAGGTTGCTGTTTGCAAACGCGATATGCGCACTGGCAATTCTTGGCCTCTCTGTTTGTGGTGCTTGTGACCGTCTTGTCGCCACCATAAATATTCTGATTGAATACCATCGGCTGCACTGGTTCTGGGTTAATCAAGTGTTCTGGAACATTTACATTATTAACAATGATAACCCCTTCGCGTGAACGAGACGAATTGCTCATCGCTTGCATATTACGTGTTTCCGGATAGTATTCACCGGCACTGCGACGATAATCTTGAACAGCGAATTCATTTGTCACAGTCTTCACAGGTTGTGGTTCAACCTTGTTTATAATTTTGCCACCACGGCAATCACGCAATGCGACCATTGCTTTTTTGTAACGATCGCGACATTGACGCGCAGTTGCTTCTTGACCACTGGCGGTTGCAGACAACCAACAATCGTATTTCGCTTGAACTTCAGCAGCCAATTCCGGTTGCAAATCACTTGCATCATTTCTTAACTGATCCATCAGTTCGTTATATGCAGTGTATAATTCAAACCCTGTCTGTTCATCATCAACCGGCCAATTCTCCATTGTTTCAGGGAACGGCAATTCACCAGAAAATGCAGCAACTGCTTTCTGGGCAAACAATTCACCCATATCTGGATAGCCACTTGTCCGTGCGTTATAAATCGCATAAGAACGATAATTCATTGCCAGTTGATTCAAAAAGGAATCTTTATGTGGTGCAGAATAAACGTCCAAACGTTCGACATAATCGACGGTCGGTGTTGGTGTGTCATACGACATTTCGTCTGTATCACGCGCACACGCCGCCACCGCGACCAAAGATACCACGGCCAACGCCCTGGAAATAAAATATGTTGCAGAACAAGTTTTGTTTTTCATAAAGTGTCCCCTTTCCTAATCTTTGGTATTATACGATTTTTCATAAAATTAGTAAAGCATAAAAAACAATGTGGAATCGTTATTATCTAATTTTTATTTTTCTATGAACTGTGATGCAATGGAACCCAACGAAGACAACCCACTATTTAAACTTCCACCATTTTGGGTAATATTGCTAACCGTCTGCATAATCGCCGCTGTATCGGTCTTTTTCCCGACATTACCCATCGCGGTTGTCAAGAACTCGCCCCACATTTGTTTTTTCTTCTTATCAATCTTTACATCTGAACATCTGTCGGCACGATCCATCAGTTTCGCCACCATAGTAGCGTTATCACTGCGAACATAATCAGCAGGACCGAAATCAATCAGATCAAAAACTTCGTAAACATTAGATGTTGTTTTAACATTTTTTCCGCATTGGCTTGTTGGCGACCCATCTGGACAATATGTCGCTTTGCTGGCCTTTGGGAAATGATACCAAACCATTTGGCTGTCCGATGCACCAAAAGATTCATAACAAACACTTCCGATATCCGTTGCTGCAAATCTACTGACAGACGCTGCATAAGTATCGTTGTTCAAGCACCGCGATTTACCCAATCTTCTGAACGCTTCTTCGTCGGTCACCGAACCAGTTTTCGCCCATTCCTTTATCAAATTATTTACGGCTTCAATTTCTGCACTGGACGGCTCACATTCTGCATCCAAAGCACGCTGTTTTGAATTCAATTCTTGAACTTGGGTTACCAAGGTTAACACCGACGGCACCAAACTGCCTGTGGCGTTGGATGCGCTGGATTCTTGGGTTGTGACGGGTGCCGCCTTTTTAATAGCAACCGCCCCCATGGCCGAACCTGCGGTCATGCACAACACCAATGCAACAAATGATGCAAGATTTTTTTTCATCTCTCTTTCTGATTATTATATCATAAAATACGCATCTCTCAAATATAAAAATTGCTTTTTATTATCTGTCGCGCTAAACTGACACTTGATATGACTGACAGTCGCACTTTTATAATCTTTTCTAAACACCGCCGTCTGCAACGTTTGTGGCAGTTCTTTTTCACAGGCTGGGGCTTGGTAATGGTCGCGGCATTGGTTGCAGGTGCATTGTTTACGCATCAATTGCTTTGGACACCTATTTCCGCAGTTAATATGAAAGATATTGCGACAAATCAATTTAAAATGACCGACGCATCTTTTTCTGGGGTTGATCGCGACGGTAATCCTTTTCAGATTCATGCCGAAACCGCACGTCAAGAATATGATCAACCCGACGTTATCTATTTGGATTCTATTCGCGGGAATATCACGCGCAAGATTGACGGCAAATTGGAAAAAAATGACGTGTCCGCACGCCAAGGAAAATATGATATCAAGGCAAAGCGGGTCACACTTATTGGCAATGTTCGCATGGATTCATCAACCGGCGACAAAGTATTAACAGATGAAATGGTGATAAAATTATGAAACAGTCTGTATTGCGTGTTGAACATTTATCAAAATCATACGGCAAACGTATGGTCATTCGCGATATATCAATGATTGCACGTCAAGGCGAATCGGTTGGTCTGCTTGGACCAAACGGTGCCGGCAAAACGACCGCGTTCTATTGCATAACGGGCCAGTTAAATGCAACCGGTGGTCAAATATTCTTGAACAGCCAAGATATTACTCACTTGCCATTCTATCAACGTTCACGTTTACATATCGGCTATTTACCCCAAGAAAACAGTGTTTTTCGTGGGCTGACCGTTGAACAAAATATTATGGCAATATTGGAAGTTGTTGAACCCAGCAAAAAGAAACGTCAACAAAAACTGGACGCACTGTTGGACGAATTTGCTATATCGGCTTTGCGTCGCAGTCCCGCAACCGCGTTGTCTGGTGGTGAACGTCGTCGTGTTGAAATTGCGCGCGCATTGGCAAACGATCCAAAGTTTATTTTGTTGGATGAACCGTTTGCTGGAATTGACCCAATCGCTGTTAATGAAATTCGTTCATTGGTGTCGCAATTAAAGAATCGCGGTTTGGGCGTTATTATCACCGACCATAATGTTCGCGAAACATTAGGCATCACCGACCACAGCTATGTCTTGCATGATGGCAAGATTTTAAAGCACGGCACCACAGATGAAATTATTTCCGACGAACGTGTTAAGAAAGTTTACCTTGGCGAAGATTTCGTGATGTAAAAATTACGATAAAAAATCCGCCCCAGTTTTCACGACGACAAGGATTTCGTGAAAACTTTAACGGGGCGGCGCTTTAGGGACACACCTAAAGAAACTTACTCTTCACATGCTCCATATGATACTGCAACTGGTGCATTTTCAACGCACGCACTGCCTGAAACTTTGCATGCTGAACGAATTAATGTTATCGTTCCTTTTGGACTTGTCATATAATTCAAAGCAGCATTTTTGCATTGATTCAAATCAGTATATTCCGAGCATGACTTTCTCCAAGTCTTACAATCAACCGCAGTTCCTGTTGGCACAACGGTATCTGGCAAATGCAAATCCCATTTAACATAGAAATCTTTCAATGTGTTAATAGAATGAGATTTACCATACGCAACCGTATTCAAACCATCACCAACACGACAACTGATATTGTTCTTTTCAATGAACGCGGTAATCGCTGTCGCCAAACCACCGGTACCGGCACCAATCGCGGCACCAACTGGGATTGTTGTTCCATAGTTAGATTTTTCACCACGCAATACCGACAATTTGTCAAATGTGGCGCGCAATTCTTTCAATTTTTGGCTTAACGCCTTTCCTTCGCCACAATCACCAGCATTGCATTGCAAGAATTCACGCAAACTATAGGCATCACTTGGCAATTCTGCTTCACATGGGCTTTCTTTGTATTCAATAACAACCTTATCTTTATCTATCATTATTTCAAAACCCAAACTTTCCAAAGCACTTATGCATGCATCCTTGGTTTTGAACCCTTCTTCAAAGCAGAACCTTTCACATACTTCCCTACCTATTTCTTGACTGCCACTAAGAGAATCAAGGAACTCCTGGATAGAAGCGTCACCCCCCTTATACTTAAAATCAAAAAGACATTTAGATTCTATTGTTGTATTGCATTCCGTTCCCAATAACAAATCATCATACAAAGCCATCAAGTCTTCGCATTCACCTTCGCCCAGATTGCCTGCACGAACATCCATGCCAAGATATATGTTCAAAGCTTGCACTGTGCTTGAACTCTTTGACAAACCTCTCAGTTCTTCGTTCAAAGTTTTCAATGCAGATTTGTTTCTGCAATCGAATGCACGTTTACCATGACCCGCCAATGCACCAATCCCAGCACCAGCCAACGTTCCACCACCGATACCAACGACCGCGGCGGTTTTCGTGTCATTCATCAATGGGAATCCAAACAAATCTTTGTTGCAACTGAATGTATCGCCGGCTGCGCGCCACACTTCTGCGGGGTCATCATTACCCAATGCGCCAAACAACCAACTGTTTTTGATTTGTTCGTCTTTGTTATATGCTGCGACACGCAGATAGCATGTTGCCGTTGTTGCATCCCAACGCGCATAATGACCGCGTGAACCATCAACACCCGAATTGCCATAGTTCAATTCAGCACCCTGTGGGTTATTCTTGATTAACACCCCACCCTGTTGATTATTGTATGCACCAACACGATTGTTGTATTCAGCCGTTGTCACACCGTTATTAGCGACCGCTGCAAAAGATGGACCGTATGTATTAACATCCAACAAACGACATGTGTTTTCCGCTTGGTTCGGGGTTAAACCAGTTCTGCGCAAAACAAAGTTATAGTATTCTGGTTGGACTTTACGTGAATTGAAATCAAGCCACACATCCGCAGTTGCACGATAAACGCGTCTGCAGTTGCGGCGAACTTCGACAATGCACTTTTCAACCTGTGTCGAACACAGACCCATACCATTCATAATTGAATGACGCATGTCTTCGTTGAACAAATCGTTCATACCGTTCGGCAACGCACCATTATTAATACACGCCATAACATCATTCATACAGTTATCAACTGTATATTCAGAATTGCGCACACCACCGTCCGGACATTCCGGTTTTGGTTCCGGTTCTGGCTCTGGTTCTGGTTTTGGATCCGGTTTCGGTTCTGGTTTTGGTTCCACATCTGGCTTTGACGGCACCTTATCCGTCGTAATATTAGCCGGATTAATAGTCATAATCGGCATAGACGGCATACGCCCAGCCATCAATGTCGCACGATTTGCCGCACGAACATCTGCCGCTGAACGCGGTGTTGATTCCACAGCGAAAGCCGTACAAACAACGGCCAAGACACTGAAACCGGCGAACATTGCGCCGAACAATTTTGCTGATTTTTGCATCAGAAATCCCCCCATTTTAAGTACTTTAATTATACCACAAAAAAGGCCAAAAAAAAGTTTTTTTACCATTTTATTTCGCATTTTATTAAAAAAACATAGATATTGACAAAAACGCCAACCTGTCTATAATAAAAGTATGTTGGTATGGACCAAAGATTTTTATGATTCTCATAAATACGCAATCCTGTGGACTGTGGTATATGTTATTATCACATGGGCCATTATGCAGTATATGTTTAACTTTAACATATTCTCGGCTTTGCGTTGGCACCAGTTGATGCACTCTCACCTGCATGGGTTTGCCGGTTTAGTATTTGGTATTCTGATTTTGGCAATGGTTCCGTTGTATGTCGCAACGACTGTTATGGTTATGCGCAAGAATGAACCCTTGTTTAATTTCAAACTTACAATGCCACAAATAGTAAAAGATGCATTTGTTCAACCACCAATGCCCGAACCTGCACAAACAAAAACCACAACCACCACCACAACACAAACCACGACAACGGATGTTGTCGTTGAAACCGCACCCGCTGCGCCGGCACCGAACCCTGAACCGAAACCAGAGCCCGTTCCGGATGTGCTTCCTGCGGAATTAAGGGTTGCATATTCGCGCGCACGTGAACACACCACACGCGCACAAACACCTGCATTTGATTTGGGCAATGTGACCAAGGCGGCACCACCCGCCCCAACACCAATCAAGATGGTTCCAGAACCCGCATCGGAACCAGAACCCGAAATGCCAATTCCAACTGACTTTGACATAGAAGAAACATCAAACATCGTAAATGATGCGCCAGTGTTCACCACATTAAACTTTGACGAAGATGATGCAAATTATGACGAAGAAGAACCAACACCTGAAATCACAGATATAAAAACAACAACAAACGACAATGATGTTGTCGCAAAATACCTTGATACAAAATCCATACCATATAAAACAGACAACGAAGTTATCGTGACGAACAAATTTGCAATTGTATCACACACCGATTCGGATTTTTGGGTTGCAGATAACGAATCGTGGTTCGCCGCCGGCAAAATCAGAAAGTCGCCAATTGCATCTGTATTAAATGTTGCAAGTGCAAACAAAGTTCAACCGGTCTTGTATCTGGGCGCAGATAATATAATGGATATAGATGACTTGCGCAAACAATGGCAAACATCCGGCATATTGATTATTACTGATTTGAAAGATTTGATATAAGAAAAAAACACCGCCCAAACGGGCGGTGTAATTTTACAACAAGTTTACTTCATCTCTAACTTCTTTTGGTTCTTCCCAAGTTTCACAATAATTCTTCTTTACCTTTGCACAGGTTTTATATGTTCTAATCCTTGTGCAAACACCAGTTGCAGGATCAAATTGTGTACTTATTTCTTCCTGATAATTCCAATTCTTAACATCCGCCTTTCCTACTGGTGATGATGCGCTTGTAGCAAGAGCGACAGCACCAATGACCCCTATTGGTCCTGTAAGTGCCGCACCAAGAGTAGCCGCCAATGTGACGCCTATCCATTTGCCAGTATTTGAAACCTTTGGTGATACAGCTGACGAATTAGCCAAAGAGCCCCTACTTCCCCATGCATTACAGATTTCTTTTGCCGATTCAAGCGCGATATTCTTATCAATACGTTCCGCTGCTTTGACTTGGTCTTTCATCATACGCGCAACTTCACTGTCATATCTTTTATTATAATTTTCGCGCGCATTTTTAAGTGCCGATAAAGCAATCGTCTGACGCATTTGTGATGTCAGGTTCGGAAAACGACCCAAACCGCGCCCTTGCTGACCAAACGATTTATCGTCATTACCAATCTTCATACCTTGGACACGACGACCCGTCATACAGTATTGCACAGTTGGATCCGATTCGATTGCATCAATCGCTGTATTAACCGCATTTATCAACGCACGCATTTCCATACCATATACGCGTTCAGTAATTATCGTTCTATTTTCTTCATTAACAGGGATACCCGCATTTTCTAATGCAGCGACATATTCTTCTTCGGTTGTAAATGCGCAATCAGATACACCATTACCGCCATCTTTGCAAGTATATGCTATATCACCCCAATACATTGTTCCGGACAATTTTCCAGCCCAACCTATTGCACCATTTCCGGGGTTCATCAAATCGTATTCGCTTATACCATCCAACGAATCCATACACACCGGCCCCCAATCCAGTGTATTATTCGATTCATTAATGCCAGTATACTGACAAATCTGATATTTAAACGAACGGGTGCCGGTACCACTGTCAACCGCTAAACCGTTACAGTTTTCAGTATCGCCACAGACCTTTATCATTGCTTCATTCGCAGCATTTTGACAACGCGACAACATTGAATTATCAATGTTCAACATAACCCCTTGGACCATCGTTGCAATTACGTCATAAACCGCCGATCCACGAATTTCTGTTTCGCCATAGACCATTTGGCACCCAAGCAATTTTTCATACGGACACATACGCATAATTGCATCTGTATCCAAACCAACACATTGTGAATAATCCGAACCGCAACGATCTTCGGATTGCAAACAAGCCTTTACTTCGCGGGTGCATGAATCAACACGCATAGAAGCAAGACGCGCAACTATAAAATCCCAAATCTGTGATTTTTCCGCTTTGGATGCGCTTGATGCATCAATGCCACATGCGTTAAGTGGAATCTTACACACGTTCAGCATTGATTCCGGACGCGTCAAACATAAATCATATGAACCGTCTGGATCGCTGGGGTCGATATTATCACGACATGCTTTTTGGAAACATTGTGATATATTGCCGATACAGTTTTGACGCAAGTTATCTTCGGCGATAAGTTCCGCAGATTTAACCGCCGGCGCAACTTCTTTCAAGAACGTTCCCCAAACTTGATCCGCAACACTTTGGCACTGTTTCGTGACCGTTTCACACAACGGTTTTTTCGCCAACAAAGTGTCGTATGTTGATGCGGTTATTTCAATCGTTGTTGCCGAACCCTTGATTGAATATTTCTTGGCTTTCAACGAAGTACTTTTGTTCACATTGGTGTTATCAGATGCCGCAACAGATGCACATGCAGCGAAATCATCACCACATCCGGCTGTTGTCTGCATACACTTTTTGAATTCGATTGTGCATTGTCCTAAATCGTATTTGTTTGCCGCCCGCAGTTGTTCCAACGCCGCATCACGCAACGCACGTTCCGCGGTGGCTAACTTGGTCTGGCTGGCGTTTTTCTGTTGCTTTAAACTATTTTCATACGCACTGCAATCGGACTTTACCTTTTGCGCATACAGCAATTGCAATATGTCCATATCGGCCGAACATTCTGGGACTTGGGCTGCACATAAACTGTGTGCTGCGCGTTGTAACGAATCGCCGGTTTTGCCCTCTATGACGGAATCCGAAGTGGAAAAGATGTCAAACACATCGGTGTCTTCCAACAGTATGGGATTTTCCCACAATGACAAATCCAGTGTTCTTTTGCGGTTCTTTTCAATCGAATCCATTGATTCTTGGGCAACCGCCTTGGCCTTGGCAATTGCAGCTTCGGCATCTGAGCCCATTTCTATTTTTTCAACACCATATGTCGCCATTTGGTATGATTGTTGGTCTAACTTCTCGATTTCAGCCAATATTTCGTCCAATTCGGCGTTTCTGTTGCTGCAAATACAACGACCTCCACTGGTGTTTTCCAGCATACAGAACGCATCCATACAGCCGTAATATTTGTTTTGGCATTCTTCGTTCACAGCAGTATTTTTGATTGCGGTCGCAACCTTGGTCCCCGAATTAATAACTTTTTGCGTGGTGACGGCGGCGCGTGATACAACCGCCGGCTGACTGGCGGGTACGGTGCGTGCAGTGACCGCTGTGCGTGCCGGTGTTCCGGTTCGCGAAACCGAGCGCGTCGCACTGCGTGTGGTTGACGCGGCATTTACCGTCTGGACCGCGCTGGCTGTGTCGGTGCCACCACTACGTGGCGACTGACGCGTTGCCGCATTCGCGTTTATAACCGCCCCCAAAATCAGCATAATTGAGATTATTATTTTCCTCATCCACGCCCCCATTTATTCATATTATTTTACCATAAAAAAGCCTTTTATTAAAACACTTTTTGCACGCGTGCGCCCCACTCTATAATAATATTGACAATTTTTATTTTTGTGCTATATATTAATGGGAAAAGAACCAAAGGGTAAAACCATGGCAAAACAAACGAATCTTTTGTATGACTTTGCGCCGGCTTATACGATAAGCAATGAAAATCAGCGTTGGGCAACCACCGCAATACCAAACGCGTCACAAGTTTTGACCGTTGCGGGTTCCGGCGACCAAGCCTTGTTCTATAAATTGGCGGGTGCAAAAACCATCCACACATTTGACAGAACAAAAAACGCACGCGCTATCCAAGATATAAAAATCGCCGCTATACAGGTTTTATCCCTGGCGGAATATCGCAAATTATTGCTGGACGCATCCAGTTGCGGCACTATTCCCAACACCCCCGAAGCAAGAAAAATTAGACCTTTCTTATCTTTGGAAGCAAAACATATCATTGAATCCCCACAAAATTTCCGTCGGATTTTTGACGTGGCAAGTTGCAACGCAAACGACTTTCCTGAAAACATCCCGACACAAGCCGAATATAACAGATTGAAAAGCACGCTTACTAAATCGTTCAAATTTATCTGCTCTGATTTATACGATTTAGGCGCAAAAATATCCGGCCAATATGATTTGATTAACATTTCAAACATATTTGATTATTGCTATGACGGCAACGAAAAAATAAAGATTTTAATCGATTTAGCACAACATTTGAACGTTGGTGGTCATATCGTGTATTTACCACAAAAGAGTGGTTTTTGGTATCCAGGATTTTATTTGGAAACACCGGCGTTCAAGTTGGATTATACAAAAACTTTATGCAATAATGATTCCAAAATGATTTTATTTCAACGCACACGATAAACCAAATGGTATATCACCCCTATTCTTTGCAAGATATCGACATTGCCAGAAGTAAATTCAATCGTGACCATATTTATGACACGGATGGAAACGATTTTTTCTCTCGTTTTTCACCAGCATATATAGTATCAAACGAAAATCTGAAACGCGAAGTTATGCTTACCCAGAATGCAAAAAATGTTCTGACGGTTGCAGGTTCTGGCGACCAAGCACTATATTACAAAATGGCTGGTGCAAAAAATGTTGATACATTTGACATTTCATTTTGTGCACATGCGCTTCAAGATATAAAAACAACTGCGATCGGCAAATTAAAACACACCGAGTATTTCGTATTACTGGAAAATTTGTACCAGACAGGTAACGCCCCAAAAATACCAATAATGTCTAAAATCTTGCCACTTTTGCCAAAAGACACCTTGGATTTTCTCAATGATATGCGTGACTGTTATATATTCAGGCGTGGTATAAATCCATTATATTTACCGTGGTTGCTGTTTCGGCCGACACGCAATGAATATAAAAAAATGCGGTTATGTGTACCACCATATTTCAATTTTATCTGGTCAAATGTGTTGGATTTACATACACAACTGTATGACAAATATGATGTTATAAATCTGTCTAATATTTTTTCATATATGGAACAAGAAGAAAAGGTCCAAACCATAGAAAGCCTTGGTCCATATTTGAACATTGGCGGTCACATTGTGCTTTGTGACGTTTTTCACAACCCAGTCCCAGAATTAGAAAACTTTCGGGTGCACAAACGTCTGATGCATTTATCATGGTATAAAGAAATTATGACATTACAAAAAATAAAGTAATAAAAAAACGGGGCATCGCCCCGTTTAATTTTTTGCCTTGGTTTTTATTTACCTGTGGCACGACGTTTCACCGCAACTTCTTTTTTCGCAGTTGTTGTCGCCTTGGCCGCCTTTGGTGCTTCTTTTGCAACCTTGGCGGCTGGTGCCTTGGCACTTGCTTTCTTTGCAGTTGCCTTTTCTTCGGTTGCTACATCAGCGGCTGCATCTGCTGCGACTGTTTTTGGTGTTGCTTTCTTTGCATTTTCGTCGCGATCAACCAATTCGATAATCGCCATTGGTGCCGCATCACCATAACGGAAACCCGCCTTTAAGACGCGTGTATATCCGCCTGGGCGTTTTGCATAACGTGGTCCCAAAACAGTGAACAATTTTTTCACAGTCGATTCGGAACCGTTGCCCAATTCAGATGCAATCAAACGACGATTTGCAACGCTGTCGACCTTGGCACGAGTAATCATTTTTTCGACCACTGTGCGCAAATCTTTTGCCTTTGGCAAAGTCGTTTTAATTTGTTCTTTTTCAATCAAGTTTTTC
>JAGCOQ010000025.1 GCA_017642625.1 Alphaproteobacteria bacterium
CGCCCCATTTTTTTATTTTAACAAATCGATTGTCTTTATTACATCACTTACCACAGAATCAACATTAAATGTCGCAGGTAATGATTCTGTATCATGATCATTAACACGATATTTAACCTCTATCTGATTCTTGGCAAGATTCTTGGCAGATACGATTAAGCGTATCGGGGCGGCAATCAAATCAGCATCTGCGAACTTTTCGCCCGCACGATTATCACGATTATCCAACAGAACTTCTATGCCCCGCTTTTTCAAATCGTTATAGATTTTTTCCGCCAACGGCAATGCGCCATTTTCCTTGTCCACCAAACCAATGACTTCAACCGCAAAAGGTGCGGTCGCCATATTCCATATTGGTCCATTGTCATCGGAACTTTCTTCCAAGATTGCTGCCATTGTGCGTCCAACACCAATACCATAGCACCCCATAATAGGTGTCTTTTCACTGCCGTCGGCAGCGGTATAAGTCACATGCATTGAATCGGTGTATTTCTTTCCCAACTGGAAAATATTACCAATTTCAATTCCGCGCATTTTCTTTAATTTCTTGCCACACTTTGGACACTTAGAAGAGTCTGTTTCTTCCAATTCTTTATTCGCGCGAAAACCACAATCACAAATGTACAAGGTATCTTCGCCCATTTCGTTAATCAGTTGGAATTCGTGCGCGATACTGCCCCCCATATCACCAGTTGCCGACATAACATCTGTGATATTCTTCAGCCCACAACGGCGGAAGATTCTGTAATACGCATCAAAACAACGTTTATAATACTTTTCCAAATCTTCCTGTGTTTCGTGGAAAGAATATCCGTCCTTCATTATGAATTCACGTGTTCTAATCAGCCCTGCGCGCACACGCAGTTCATCACGAAACTTTGTTTGAATGTGATACAACATAAACGGTAATTGACGATACGATGTCAAAACAGAACGCGCATAGTCCGTCACAACTTCTTCGTGCGTTGGGCAAATCACATAATCTGCCCCCGAAGAACCCTTGAACTTTGCCAAGACACTCATTGCATCATAACGCCCCGTTTCGCGCCACAAATCAGCACCACAAACCACTGGCATTAACATTTCTTGACCATCAATTGCGTTCATTTCTTCGCGAATAATATCTTCAATTTTGTGAACAACCGTCCAACCCAGCGGGGTCAGAGTATATCCACCTTGAAAAGTTTGGTATATATAGCCACCCTTTATGGCGATTTTGTGTCCTCGCGTAGTCGCGCCGGCCACATCACCAATTAAACGTTTCACACACAAATTTTCTATTTTCATTTTTAATACTCTTACTTTGTTGCGTTTTTATTTTTTAATTCCATATATTTTTCGGAAACCATATTTCCCAGCGTTTCCGCCATTTGTTTTCTATTCATACCGGCCAACGCCGGTGGTGGCAACACAGTAATTTCCAACATCATACCACCCAAAACCATAACGTGAAACAGTTGCCCAAACGCACTGCGTTCACGCTGCGCCAATGGACCTTGTTCCATTTTCTTGTTATCAAAATACGCATAGTGGTTCGCCATATCTTCATCGCTAATTGCTTCGCCGTTGCGTTTACGATAATTCACAACAACTGGCTGGACCGTAATATTTGAACCGTCAACAATACTAAAAATGGTGCTTTTAAATGGCTTTACATACGCGCCATTTGTGGTTGTCCCCTCAGGAAACAAGAACATAGGATACTTTACCTTGGCTAATGTTTTCTGCATAGATTCCAGCGCATCCATAGCCGTTGATGGATTGCGATTAACGAACACTACCCCGAATTTTTTTGCGACCCAACCAACAATCGGCCATTTGGCAATATCGCTTTTGGCGACCAAACTGCCACCAAAGGCAACCGGAAACATTGCAATTTCAAACACAGAAATATGGTTTGACACAACCAACAGTGGTCTGTCCTTGGTTAATTTGCCATGCACACGAATTTTGACACGCGATATGACTTTTAAGAACCACATAAACACGCGCATATATGCGACCGACGCACGTCGTGGCAACAATGCGATTATCGGCATTTGAATAACGACCATTATCCAAAACATGCCCATGCGCACTGCGCCATCAATAGTGTTAAAAATGTTCTGTTTTCTTACCGCCATAATAAATTACTCCGCTTCGGCATCTGTTTCTTTATCTGGGTCTTCGACAAATTCGGCATCCGCCGCATCTTCGCGCAACATAAAGTCAAAGAATGACCGCACCAACTTAATTGGCACAGTGACCGGCGTCAAAACCAATTTACCAAATGTCTTTATCGCACCTTCGCGAATATCGACGTCCATACCGTCCAGCGCATCTTCGCGACCAAAGAAATGCTTTTGATACGCGGCATTAATGTCCTTGGTTTGCAATGTGACGAACACATCATATGTATTAAACGGCTTGTCAATAAACACGCCCTTGCCAAAGGTTGCGCCCAAACTTAAATACCCCTTAATCAGTGGTGTCATTTGACGGCGTGCTTCTTCGGCATCAACGAAAACTTCTGGTAAAATATTCATGCGGGTCATACGCGGATCAACACCTTCTGCCATTTTTTCCGCTGCAACCACCGCACGCAAACGCGCCGGTGTCAAATGATGATAATACAGGTATGAAATCGCTTGGGCTGACATGGCCGGTTTTGTTCCAACAAAAGACGCCACGCCGAACAAAACCACGATTTTCCGGCGCAATACATATTCCGCCAGACCCGCCCACAACATACGCATAACCAACGCATTTTCACGATAAGCCGGATCCACACACGCACGCGACATTTCGGCAATGTTGCCGGCAACTTTCTTTATCTTGGAAATGTTGTATTCTGATTCCGTATAAAATCCGCCCATTTTTTCGGCAGCACTGCGGTCAATAATGCGGTATGTTCCGACAACTTTCCCATTGTGAAACACCGCCATATATTCAGCAAACCGGTCATAAGAATCATATTCTTCACGCAGGACGCGTTGTTCTTCGGTTGTGCCGGCACCCTCTTCCTCGCAAAAAACGACATAGCGCAACGCACGCACTTGACGGCGTTCTTCTTTGGTTTTGGTTAAACGAACTTCGTAATCACGAACTTTGATAGCCATAAAAAATCCTTATGTTCATATTCCTAACAGTAAAGGCTAGCAAAAACCGCCCCAACTTTCAATCGTTTTTATTTTTTGACTTTTTGGCACATATTGATTATAGTTTTCCCCGTTGCAGATGGTCTGCAATCTTTGTCTGATAAGCAAAGGAAGAAATAATGAAATCTGCCACACATACGGGTCGTAAATCGACCAAGGTTATGCCTAACCCACGGGTGTCTGTTTTAACCCCAATTTATAATACGAACCCGACGCATTTGCGTGAATGTATTGAATCTATTTTAAACCAAACATTTACAGATTTCGAATTCATCATTTTGAACGACAGTCCCGACAACAAAGAAATTGAAAATATCGTATTGGAATATGCCAAACGGGACAAGCGCATAAAATATTACAAGAACGAACACAACATGGGCATAACCCCGTCGCGCAACAAACTGTTGAAATTGGCGCGTGGTGAATATATCGCGACATTTGACCATGACGATATATCCATGCCAAACAGATTAGCGACCCAGGTTGAATTTTTGGATAAAAACGCCGGTGTCGGTGTGGTGTCCGGCCTTATGGAATATTTCGGGGACAAAAATTATATTCGCCAGTATCCTGAATATGATGTCGATATCAAGATGTGGATGACGGACAACTGCGCCGTATCACACACCGCATCAATGATGCGTAAATCTGTCTTGGTGGACAACGGCATTGAATACGAAGAATATTACACCCCGTCCGAAGATTATCGTTTGTTTGCACGCCTGATGGAACATACCAAGTTTCATAATATACAAACACCGCTGGTTCGGTATCGTTTCTTTGCGGGGCAAACGACACACGTTATGGCGGATCGTATGGCGCGTATGCACGACACGATTCAATTAGAGTTCAGGAACAAGTTTTGGGCGTACGAAGTGGCGTATAAGAAATATATTTCAAAACGCACCACATTCCGTTTTTACCTGTTTGGCTTTATACCGCTGTTCAAGGTAAAATCCCGCAAGGTATATCTGTTCGGTTGTATTCCAGTGTTTAGAATTAAATGGAAATAAATTATGCACAGAGTATTGGTTGTTATTCACCTTTATTACCCAGAACAAGTAGATACTATACTGAACAATCTGAAGAATGTATCGCTTGAATACGACCTGTATTGTTCTATTGGAAATGCTGAACACCATGATGAAATCCGGGACAAGGTATTAAAATTCGATTCAAAAGCCCGTATTATTGATGTTAAAAATGTCGGTTATGATGTGTGGCCATTTATCCATATAATCAACGGTATTGATTTATCACTATATGAATACATTATAAAACTACACACAAAACGCGACATGCCAGATGTTCATACAAGTCCTTTAGGAAACGGTTTTTGGATTGGTCCCTGTAGCAACTGGAGAGATTGCTTATACTCATTTGTAGCAACTCGTGATAATTTCAGAAAATGCTTGGTTGCACTAGAAAAACCAACTGTTGGTATGTGTGCACGATTTAATGTTATCCATAACGCCCCCAATCATACTGGCGTCCTAGACTACGCAAAAAAATACCACCCAAACTACACATTAAATTTACGTCATTACAATTTTGTCGCTGGCACAATGTTTATCGCCAAAGCAGCCCCATTTCAAATGTTAAAGGATTTAAATATAACGGAAGATTTATTTGATACACCAAAAGAAAAACATAAAATGCAATTTGCTCATGTTGTTGAACGTTTATTCGGTGCGATTATCTATAAATCAAATATGGAAATTGTAGATCCTTTTACTCCACTGGACTATATAAAGGAAATAAAGCATTATTATAGAAAACAAAAATGGGTAAAACGAGGTATTAATTATCTTTTGATTCCCTGTTTTATCCAAAAATACCGCCGGCAACTAAAAAGAAAATTGCTGAAACGTTTTCGACCTATGACTATAGACAAAATTGTAGAATATGATATACAATGCCTAGCAGATCAATGTAAAAAATACGAACATGATTAAAGGAAAAGAATCTCATGAATATACGCCCGATTATTATTACAAAATACGTGTGGGGGATTTAATATGAAACCAAACACTATTTCTGTATTCATGGCTTCGGACGATAATTATGCCGCGATAACGGATGTCGCGATTATAAGCATGCTGGAAACAACAAAATCCAAAATTGATTTGTTTTTGATAAATGACGGTATCAGCGACGCAAACTGCGAAAAGATAAAAAGAACGGTCGCCAAATATAAAAATGCCCGACTCCAGATTTTAAATGTAGATATTGAAAAAACCTTTGCTGGATTCAAATTGTGGCAACACGTGTCGATAACAACATTTGCCCGACTGCTGATTCCGTGGATTAAGCCAACGGTTAAACGCGCAATATGGGTTGATGTTGATGTATTGTTCTTGGACGATATTGCATTACTGTATAACCAAGACCTGGGCAAGTTTGCGTTGGGGGCGGCAAAGTGTATTGAAATCGAACGCGCCCCAGATATTAAACAAGACATATTTAAATTGATTGATTTTGGCGCGCGACACACTTACTTCAATGCCGGCGTGTTATTAATTGATTGTGATGCGTGGCGTGCAGACAAGAATTTGCCAAATGGTTTCTTTGAAATCGAACGCAAATATCCCGACCATTTATGTGCCGATCAAGATATTTTGAACAAATACTTTGAAAACAATTATAAATTGTTGGAACAACGCTTTAACATAACATTGCCCGATGCAACGGTGTTCGAAACGGCTGATGAATACAATTACACAATGCTGCATCCTGTGATTCGACACTTTTGTGGCCAGCGCAAAGCGCATAATTGGCCACACAATCCAAATGCCTTAAATATGATCGGTTTATACGAATGGTGGCAATATGCGGCGAAATCTGAATTTTTTGGTGAATTTGTTATAAAACTTATACAGATTCAAGACATAGAAACAAAACGCGATACAAACGAATTACAAAAACATATTGATGAAATCGAAAACAATTTACGCAAGGCGAAAAGAAGAAAAATATGGATAAGCCTGTTCGGTATTATTCCATTGTTAAAAATCAAATCGCACACGATATATTTGTTTGGATTCATCCCGTTTTTTAGAATAAAAAGGAAATAGATATGCACGAACATTTGCTTATTAATCTGCTTGTCATGTGGATACCGTTTTCAAAACTTAGACGGCGTGCCAGAAGTTTTTTATACTATCATTTCCAAGACTTTTTGATTACCAAAAAGGTCAAGGCGGCATTTTTGGGCGACATGCACATATTTAAAAAATCGCCAACTGATTTTTCTTTTAAAGAATGCGAAAATCCAACCGTTTCAATTATTATTCCATGCTATAACCAATATGAATATACGCGGAACTGCCTGTGGTCTATTTTACAGAACACGAAAGATGTCGATTATGAAATAATAATTGCTGATGATTGCAGCACCGATGAAACCAAAAACATTACAGACCATATCAAGAATATTACCGTTGCCCGCACACCGTCAAACATGCGATTCCTTAAAAACTGTAATAACGCCGCAAAGCAGGCGCAGGGCAAATATGTTTTGTTTCTGAATAATGATACCCAGGTTATGCCGAATTGGTTAAAACCGCTGGTCGATTTAATCGAGGGCGACAAAACAATCGGCATGGTGGGTTCTATGCTGTTGTATCCCGACTTTACTTTACAAGAGGCCGGCGGAATCATTTTCCATGACGCGTCTGGTCGAAACTATGGTCGCGGATCGCGCACACCATGGGCGGGCGAATATAACTATGTCAAAGATGTCGATTACATTTCCGGTGCGTCAATAATGCTGTCGCGTGCCAACTGGGAAAAACTTGGCGGGTTTGACGAATTGTTTGCCCCTGCGTATTACGAAGACACCGACTTGGCATTCCAAATTCGCAACAATTTGAATCTGCGTGTTGTTTATCAACCCCTGTCCCGCGTCATTCATTTCGAAGGTAAAACAAACGGAACCGACCTAAAGTCTGGTCAAAAACAATATCAGGTTGTAAATGCCGAAAAGTTCCGGAAAAAATGGGACGCGGTTTTGGCGCGCGACCATTGCACACGTTATAACACCTTCTATGCCCGTGATCGCAGCCGTAATAAAAAATGCCTGTTATTCATTGACCAAATCTATTTAACCTTTGACAAAGATTGTGGTTCCCGCGCATCTTTTCAATATCTAGAGTTCTTTCAAAAACAAGGCTTTAACGTAAAGTTCTTGGCAGCAAGTCGTAAGGTTCATGATTACCACAAAACTGCAATCGAACAAATGGGTGTCGAATGCGTGTGTTGTGATGGAATTTTTGACCGCGACCTTGAAAAATGGTTTATCGAAAACGGCAGATATGTTGATTACATATATCTGAACCGCCCAACCGTTGCGAAACGGTGTTTCCCTCTTTTGGAAAAACACACCAATGCAAAAATTATATTCCAAGGGCACGATTTACACCATTTGCGTAAGATGCGCGAATATAAAACAAACCCAGATGAAAAGTTATTAAAGGAAGTCAAATCTTTGGAAAAAACAGAACGCGAAATGCTGCCACAAATGGATGTCGTGTTGTATTTTTCAGATACCGAAATTGAAAAGATAAAGGAAATGAACCTTTGCATACGTGAAATGGATACTGTTCCATTATATCTGTTTAACCAAGAATCAGATGCAAAATATATCGCAAACGATCGTCGCGACATAATGTTCATTGGCGGATATAAACACACCCCAAACCAAGATGCAGCCAAATGGTTGTTAAACGAGATTATGCCACGCGTATGGGCAAAAAAGCCGGACATCAAAATACATATGGTTGGTTCCAATATGCCAAAAGCGTTGGCGGATTTGGCGGCGACATATCCCAATGTTGTTTTGGACGGTTTTGTGACCGACGAACAATTAAACACCCTTTACAGACAGATAAAAATGTCCGTTATTCCATTACGATTTGGCGCAGGAATCAAGGGTAAGATAGTCGAAGCAATCTATAACAAGGTTCCGGTAATAACCACCACCATTGGTGCCGAAGGTATTACCAGCGACCAAGATTTCTTGACTGTTTTTGATGATACGGAAAAATTGGCGGATGCGATAATCGAAATGTATGACGACAACGACAGATTACAGAAAATATCTGATGCGTCACCGGCGTTTATCAAGAAACATTTCAGCGAGAATACCGTTTTGGAAAAATTCAAAAAATGGATTGATATAAAATAACCCACTTAAAAGGTATCAAAATGAAGGCAAAAATGTCCGCATTTAAGAGATTTTATTTGTTTTGGCTTAGGAATCTTTTCCGCTTGTTCTATGTAAGATCCATACACCGAAACAAAAAGAAACGCATTTTGGTTATTTTACACCTGTTCTATATGGAATCGTGGGACATCATAGAACAATATCTGAAAAATCTTGATGTTTATAACTATGATTTGGTCGTCACATATATCAAGGACAATTTTGATGCGGGCACACTTGATAAAGTAAAGCAATTCCACAAGAACACAAAACTTTATATGTATGAAAACAAGGGCTTTGACATTGGTCCATTTATTGATGTTTTGCGTTCCACAGATTTATCGAAATACGACATTGTTTTTAAACTGCATTCCAAGGGAACGGGGCGCAAACACATATATGTTTATAATCAAATATTCAAGTATGCTGATTGGTTCTATAACCTTTATAATGGCATTTTGGGGCCCGCGTCGGTCCATAAAGCCATCAATGCATTTAACAACGAAAAAATTGGTTTGGTCGCGGCAAAGAACTTGATAATCGAAGACCCTAAACACAAACAGTTTTTCACCCATACCATTGCAGACAAATTAAAAATCAAAATAAAAGAACATTATAAATATGTCGCCGGCAGTTGTTTTGCATTGCGGGCTTCGTGCTTACAGAAAATACAAAATCTAAAACTGAAAATTGACGATTTTGAAATAACTACGCGCGGTGTATTTTCGTTGGCACATGCAATGGAGCGTATTGTTTGCGCAACGGTCGAAACCCAAGGGTATCAAGAATACGGCATTTACACCAGACACAGAAAATATGCCAAAGAAGTTCGTCGGGCAAATAAAAAGAATTCGATACGATTACTGGATGACAAACGGTTTCGTCTGGATTACGAATTTTTCTATCACGATTTAGAAATGTTAAAAATACGCAACTATGACATTATCGAAATCGCACTAAAAGACATATACAGAATGTGGGATGGGAAAAAATATCACTTGGACGAATGTTCGCCTTATGCTTACCTTAATGGCGACACCAAACGCTATAAGAAATATTGTGATACAAACAAGGCGACAAAACCATATGATATGAGCACAAAAAGATTTAATGACTTGATTACCAGTATCGAAAAAAATGGCTTTGACAAGAAGCAGATTCCTGTAATTAACGGCAGGGATTTTACCATATGGGACGGCCAGCACAGATGCTGTATTCTGTTAAAGAAATATGGCCCCGATTATAAAATAAAAGTATTGGCGCTGTATCCATAAAAGAAACAGGCAAATGAAGAAACTTGTTTATACTTGTATTACCGGCGATTACGATAAAGTTCCGGTTCATAAGTATGTCGCGCCCGATTGGGACTATGTTTTATTCACTGATAATGCCGATTTGATTAAACGGGGTAAATATGAACATTGGACAATTAAGCCCTTGGCCTTTCAAAAGTTAGACAATGTCAAAAATGCCCGTTGGCACAAGGTAAATTCCCATCTTCTTTTCCCCGAATATGATTACAGTTTATGGATAGATGCAAATATCATTGTGAATAACAAAAATCCATTTAATTTAATGGCAAAACTGATAAAAGATGGATGCCCCATTGCTGTTCCGGTTCATCCGGTGCGCAACTGCATTTATAACGAAGCGAAAATAATAAAAGAAAGAAATATAGACACCCCAAAAACCGTTGATAAAGAAATGACTTTTTTGCGTCGTGAAAAATATCCAAAAGATTATGGATTGTCAGAAACATGCATTTTATTACGCAAACATAACAATATTGCGCCCACCTTGGATTTGTGGTGGCAAATGATAAAGAAGTATTCTAAACGCGACCAATTATCATTCAACTATGCTATGTGGAAAACGGGGGTGTCGCACACACCGATTTATGTTGATGAACGCGGATTCGGTATGCACCGCAAATCCCCCGATTTTACCTATATTGTATCCGCAACACATAACCAAGATGTTATTACCCTAAGGTATAAAGTTATACCAAAAATTATTGGACGCATAATATGCTGGTTTATTCCCACCAAAACATCCCGCAAAAACTTTAGATTCAAATATGTAAAAAAATAAAAATCGGGATGTTATCCCGATTTTTTATTCTGTGGCCATACCCTTGACCGACCAGATTAATTTACCACTGGCCAACCCAGAACCCGACCCATACCAAGATCCAATATCAAATCCTGTTGTTTGCCTGTTTTTTATAGCAAGGCTGTATGTCGCGTTGGCACTGTATGAATCTATAACCACGCTGACACAATAATTTGCGTTCGCCATATTTACCAGCAGAGTCACTGGTTTTGTGACAGATGAACTTCCCGAAATTTGCCCGCCCTGTTCTATCCAGCCGCTTTTATATTTGCGATACCAAGTATAGTTATTGCTGGATGACGGGACTTGGCATTCAACCACAAAATCATAGTTGTCTGGTATGGTCTGTTCCGCCGGTATTTCATCTGCGCGCGCCAATGGCACCCCGCCCGCCGTTGTTCCGTCATGCACGCGCAGTGTTTTGTTTGTTGTGTCCATTGTTATTTCGCCAATCGCGCCGGTAAAGTTTGCGTGTTCGGTGGCGGTGCCGCGCCGAATTTGTATTTGTCGTGACATTTTGTTTCCTTTATTTAGTGTGAAGTAAAATTGGAATAAAAAAACGGGGCAATATCTTCCCCGCGAATGCACCCATTATATCACAAAACGCATCAAAAAGCAAACTATTTCAATCTGGACGCCAATTCAGCGATTGCGATTGCATACCAATTTGAATTGTTCCACTTTTTGATTCTGTAAAAGTTAGGATATGTCAAATATGCACTTATAACCGGCATTGGCGCGACATCTGTGTCGGGCGACGCAACCGCCGCCGCGTTTTCACGCGCTTCTTCTATTGCTGCGACATCCGCAACCAATCCCGCCGTCATATCAACATTCGGCAGTGGCGAACCGTCGGCGCTTATCACACCCATAGCCGCCCATTGCGACAGTGGCTTTTTCACATCACCCTTTAACAAAGATGTATCGAAATCTGCCGGCAATACAACGCGACGCGCAATCTTTTCGTTTGGATTCCACCCCAATTTGTGCAGATAATTTCCCGCACTGAACATTGCGTCGCCAACACTGTTTATAATATCAATACTGTCGTCGCCGTTGCCATCAACACCATATTGCGCCAGTGTCGTCGGTATAAACTGGAAATGCCCCATGGCACCCGCCCAACTGCCATGAATACTGTTTATGTCCAAGTGGTTTTTGTCGGCGATTTTCATCAACGCCATTAACTGATTACCGAAAAACTTTTCACGACGACCATCATACATTAACGTCAAAAAAGCATTGGTTAATTTGTGGCGCGCCTTGGTCTCGCCATAATTCGATTCAAGACCCCAAAATGCCAAAATCACGTGTGGCGGCACACCATATGCATTTTCCACACGCCCCAACAATGTTGGATACTTTACACGCATTTTTTTGCCGTTCTGGACGCGTGTTTGACTTACGGTACGTCCAAGATACTCTTGCAACGTTAATTTGAATTCTGATTGATTTTTATCACTTTGAACTATGGACGGAACAAATACCGGCGAACGCAGTGTATCATCAATGACCGCTTGGGAAATATGTTCCGCCGCCGCACGTGAACGCACACCAGCCAAAACCGATTCCCAGCGCGCCGTATCAAAATCGCCCTCTTCTGCATAGGACACAACCGGCAAAAACAATGCCAGCGCACAAACTATGCGAAAAGCAGCCCTTAATCCCATAAGGTTCCCCTGTATTAGAATGAGTATTTAAACCCAATGTGCAAACCAAATGATTGCCATACGGCCTCGGTTAATGATTCCGTAATCTTTTCGGTATGCGCAGGTGTCGTTTCAATAATTGGATATCCTTCGTCGTCCAAAATGTATTGACCATCTTCGTCAATCCAGAACGCACTGTATTCCGCGACATATAATTCGCCACCAATTTTACCAACGTGGAAATAGTTTGTATCTGCCTTGATCGCCAACTGCAAACGATTGGACAAGCGCAAATCATATTCTAACTCAGCCGAATAAGAGTATGCACCATTGGAACCTTCATCCAAGAAACTTGGGCTTTGTTGCCAGTCATCACGATTTGGCCAAATACCTTCGGCGGAATATTTCGGCAAACCAAACTGGAAATAGAAACGCAATTTGTCCGACAACGTCATCTGCTTTTCAATTTCCAATCCGACATAGAACCCAGACCATGTTGTATTGTAAATATGTGTCGTTCCATCAACACGAATTGGACCGTCGCCACCAATGATAACGCATTCATTTGGTCCAACACCCCATGGAATATCACCCAAATCTTCGGCATAATCCGTTGTTGTGATATAATCACCCAACTGATTAAATCCGGATCCCGGTGCAACAGCTAATTTAATATCTTCTGGGGACATACAAACCTGATACCAATCAGATGGCGCTTCTTGATCAATTGGCAATGTGTAATAATACCCTTCGACATCACCATAGACATAATCACCCTTGTCCGACATCAATGGCAAATAAACGCCTGGATTCGGATAAATATGATCGGTCATTTTCAGATTATGCTTGAATATTTCATAACCAATCGACGGAGATAATTTCCATCCACCAATATCCCAAACATGATGCGCACCAATACCAAACTTGAAATGATTTGTGCGACCCGTTTGATCACCCATGGAAACCGTAAATATACCATATGTCGGATCCGACCAAGAATATGGTTCCAAATCATAGTCCATTGATAAACCGCCGGACGCCATGTCGCCGTATGTATAGTCCACATAGGCAAACATATCAAAATTACGCAAACTAAAATTATGCTGGGCACCGACATTGACTTCGTTGTAAATCATGTCGTCCCATTCCAAGACAGAATTAACACCGGTCTTGAATTGAAAATCTGCAAAACGGCGGGAATAGCCAGCATACACACTTGTTCTTGGTTCCGCTTCGGCTGGCAATGCAATACCGTTCGCGGTAAGTGTTCCGTTTGCCGCACCAATAAAGTTGCCATTTGCATCAACCAAATAAGCCGACGAATCCGTTGGATTTTTTATCTTTTGACGTGGAACTTGGAAAGTATATGTATTTGTGCCAACAACCTGTTTAGAACCCGATTTTCCAACATATTGCGCATAACCCATGTTTGCATATTTACCGTATGCATCTCTGTTGGCGGTCTGGGTCGGGCCACTTTGATAGTATGCCGGCACCCCTTCATTTGCCGCAAATGCAGCAAAAGGCGCCAAAAACGTCGTTAAAAATAGAACTTCCCTTGTCCTCATTGATCCACTTCTGTCCTATTATATCATAAAAAGTAATCATAAAGAAAGGGTTTTATTTATAACTTGCTAATGCTTTTTGTGGCATTACAATAAGCACACTATGACGGTTCCACACAACATTTACATCCATGTTCCGTTTTGCATGTCCAAGTGCAATTATTGCGCGTTTTTCAGCCGCGCATGCGCGAACCCTGATTGGCGCGCTTACACCGACGGCATTTTGTCTGAAATTGATTATTGGGCGGAAAAACTTGGCAAAATCGGCGTTCCAACCGTATTTTTTGGTGGTGGCACACCGTCCTTGATGCCAACCGACAATTTTACAGAAATTATGGCGCAAATTCGCGACCGTTTTGAATTGGCACATGATGCAGAAATCACCATGGAATCCAACCCTGGAACATTGGATGCGGCGCGTCTGGACAGGTTTATTGATGCCGGCATTAACCGCCTGTCAATCGGGGTGCAATCATTAACAGATGGCGAATTACAATTCTTGGGTCGCAGACACAATGTCGCCGACGCTTTGCGTTTGATTGACGATGCCATGTCGCGAAACATTCGCGTTTCGGCGGACTTTATATATGGCTTGCCCGAACACACCGCCAAATCAGTTGAAAAATTGTGCCACGACATAAATAAAATTGGATTGCAACATTGTTCAATGTATGAACTAACCATTGAACCCAACACGCCATTTGGAAAAATGAATCTGAATATGCCGACAAATGCCGAAATGGCGGATATGTATAATATAATCGGCGAAACACTTAACCTGACGCGCTATGAAGTTTCAAACTATGCCGCACATGGTCAAGAATGTCGCCATAATCAAAATGTGTGGGACGGCGACGCATATATCGGCATTGGTCGTGGGGCGGCGGGTCGCGTATTTTTAAATAATGTTTGGTATGAACAACTTGGTGGTGGCGCACGATTTGAAGCAATAGAAAACTCCACACGCGCAGTCGAAAAAATTATCACAGGATTACGCACCACACGTGGTTTATTACTTGCACCGGACGTAAAAAATGCGCTAAATATAGAATACGTAAAACAAAATCCAGAATTGATTGAAATCGCCAACGGTCGTATCCGCGCCACAAAAAAAGGCATGTTGATTTTGGACGATTTGTTATTAAACTTGGTGAAATAGGAAACGAAATGGAACACAGGTTTTTAAATATCTTGGGCATTGTCGCCGTTGTGGCCGCTGTGTCATGTGCATTTTATTTATCAAAGGGGAAAAATATGGATGCTGGAATAAAAATTGAAAACATGGATTTGTCTGTTCGACCGGGCGACGATTTTTATGAATATGCGACACGTGGTTGGGCGGAAAAGAATCCTATGCCGGATGATTATTCACGATATGGCGTGTTTGAAGTTTTGCACAACACAAATCTGGAACGCGTTCGCGAAATTGCCGAAAAAGACACTGGAAAAATCGGAAAATTATATCGTGTTGCAATGAACGCCGAAAAACTGAACGCGGACAAAACGACACCTGTTGCGCCATATATCGCAGAAATAGACGCATTAAAATCACCCGCCGATTTGCCGGCATATTTGGGCAAAATGCATGGCTTTTCATCTGCATTTTGGGGTGACGGCGTGGCACTGGACGAAATGGACAGCGACCACTACATCTATAACATTGGTCAGGGCGGATTGGGTCTGTCACGTGATTACTTTTTCGACACTGATGAAAAGTCGGTAAAGACACGCGCCGAATATAAAAAGTTTATCGCAAAACAAATGAAAAACTTTGGCATTCCTGTGGACAGTGAAAAACTTTATAAATTAGAAGAACGCATGGCGAAATCATTTTATCCAAAGGAAAAATTGCGCGACCCGCATGCGAACTATCACAAAATGACCTTGGACGAAGTGCGCCAAAACTTTCCAAACTTTGATTGGGACACATATTTATCTGCACGTGGCGCAACGGCGGCAACCGTCATAAATATTAATCAGCCAGAGGCAATATCAGAATCAATCGCGATTATGCACGACACAGATTTTGAATTGGTTAAGACATATTTGAAATATCGTGTAATAACATCTGGTGATTCTTTCTTGGACGACGCGACATATGATATTGCATTTGATTTTTATAATCGATTCTTGGCGGGCCAGTTGGAACAAAAGCCTCGTTGGAAACGTGCGGTTTCAATGTTGGACGGATCACTTGGCGAAGAAATCGGACACCTGTATGTCGATAAATATTTTCCCGCCGCGGCGAAATCGCGCATGGAAAAATTGGTAAAGAATCTGCAACGCGCATTGGGCATGCGTATTAAAAACCTTGAATGGATGAGCGACGAAACCAAAGGACGCGCATTGGAAAAATTATCAAGATTCCATGCAAAAATCGGTTATCCAGATAAATGGCGTGACTATTCGAAATTGAACATTGATGAAAACGCAACATTGTGGGAAAACATGGTTGCGGTTGCTAAATTCGAAGACGCATTTTGGTTGGAAAAAATCGGCAAAGAAAAAGATCCATCTTTGTGGTACATGAACGCGCACGAAATCAACGCATACTATGACCCATCCACGAACGAGATTTGTTTCCCTGCGGGAATATTGCAATATCCGTTCTTTGATATGGACGCGGACGACGCGTTTAACTATGGCGCAATCGGCAGTATTATCGGCCACGAAATGACCCATGGCTTTGATGACCAAGGTCGCCAGTTTGATGCCAACGGCAACCTGCGTGATTGGTGGACACCTGCGGATGCCGACAACTTTGTTGCGCGCGCAAATGTCCTGCGTGATTTCTTTGATAAAATTGAAATTGCGCCGGGAATCCATGCCAACGGAACATTTACACTGGGTGAAAACTTGGCGGATTACGGTGGCGTAACTGTATCATACACCGCATATAAAAACTTTGGCACCCCATCAAATGAATCACTGGGGTTGACCCCGGATATGCGATTCTTTATATCATATGCGGGCGCATGGGCGGGACACATTCGCGAAGATGAGAAAATAAGATTAACAAAAACCAACGAACATTCATTGGGTCGCAACCGCGTAAACGGCATTTTACCGCAAATTGATGCGTGGTACACGGCATACGGCATCACAGAAAGCGACAAAATGTATCTATCGCCGGACAAACGCGTAAAGATTTGGTAAAAATTGAACCGCCGACAATTACTTGCCGGCGGCGCTCCCTTCCTTTCCGTAAACGGAAAACTTTTATAGCCCAAAAACCGACACACGCGTGCCGTTTGGACTGATTATGCTGCTTTTGCAACCCCTGATTCTGCGGACGCATCTGCGGCATCCAAAATCTTCTTTGC
>JAGCOQ010000026.1 GCA_017642625.1 Alphaproteobacteria bacterium
TCAGTGTGGTTCTAGTTTGCTTCATGGTGAACTCTCCTTTTCTTTCCGCGTTAATGGTAGAAAAGTAATTTTACTATTGCAAGTTTTTTTATGTTTATATAACGCACCACGCGTAATGCAACGCATATGAAAAATATTTTCAGCGATTCGTCTTGGGATTTTTTCTTCTTAATGTCATCCTGTGGCTTGACCACAGGATCCAGGTAATAAAAAAGCACGCGCCAACGGCGCGGCATACCAACCTAGATTCCGGATCAAGTCCGGAATGACAACACACACTATTTCTTTTTCTTTTGAAAATAAAGTTTGGAATATTCAGACAAAACAGTTATGCCCATGTATGCATATCCGCGCTTTTCCCAAGTGCGCGTTGCGACACACATCCCCGGCATAAAACTTTGAAACGCGGTATCTTCCCAATCTATGAAATAAGTAATATCAAATGTTTTCGGATCCAGCATAAAGTTCTGCCATATATCGCCATGGAACCAACCATACAAATATTCTGACTTTGCGTTTGGTGTCGGTTTCAAATCGCGCAGATCCACCGGATCAGAGTTTCCAATCACATACATAAAATTCGCAATCTGTTTCGCGACATGTTCGCGGTGCGGACGAAAAACATCTGGCTTAACATCAGACACCAAAACACCATCTGCGAATTCATAGCGACGAATTACAATGTCTTTGTATGGAATAATTTTCATTTTAGGAATCTTAATTGGCGATATTTTTGCGAACGCGTCTGTTATGCGCCGTTCCCGTTCCGCGATTTCGCGTCCGTCCGAAAACAGCGGAAACTTAAATACATATTTATTGCTTAACATAACAACGAAGTTTCCGCACCCGCGACCCACGCGCGAAGAGATACCACAATCGCAAATGCCGTGTTTGTGTGCATAATCACGAACATACCGCTTGTATTCAAAAGTGCGCGGATAGCGAATCATAACCCGCACTTTGTCCCGCAAAGTTTTTTTCCAAATCAACGCACTTATTACATTAGAGAAAAAATGCAGTATTTTTGTTCCCATCTTGACCGCCCTATTCCTTGAACAAACCCGTTTTGCGTGCGACATCCCACCAATATTCAGAAAACACAGGGCGGACACCATCACTCCACGGTTTTACATAGTCAGAATAATGCAAACAAACCAGATTGTGTTTCAAATCATCTAATTCGTTTTTGGGGTATATTTTGAATATGCGCGAACCATGTGAAATCTGGAAATTATATTTAAGTGGCAAAAACGCAATCCGCCCCTTTAACGTATAATTCAAAACATCTTGGTCGGGGTTATAGAAATCGTTTTCACGTGATGCCTTGATCCACTGTTCATATATTTTTTCCTTGCGAATCTTGTCCAAGTCCATCAGCAAGAATCCAGAATTGATATATTTACTGGTGCGGGTCGGAACCGCGGCAATCACATTTTTGCCCAGATCGTATTCGTAAATATCAATCAAGTCATTGAAAAATATCATATCCATATCGGCGTAAATTATGCGCGAAACATTTGGCAACAGTTTCGGCAACATCAACCGATACCACATAGCAATCGGCCACTTGCGCCGTGGCGATTCGTCA
>JAGCOQ010000027.1 GCA_017642625.1 Alphaproteobacteria bacterium
GACACCAATACGGGCGTTTTCGTCACGTTCAGTTGCAGATGATGCAACATATGGCACCATACACAACAGCAATGCAATAACATGTATTTTCATTTATTCCATCCTACAATTTACAGCATATATTTTATCAGATAAAAGACCTATGTGCAAGGCATATTAAAAACAACTTGCATTTTTTCTTGGTGCGCAATATCATTACAGACAACAAAAAAACTAAAGAAAAATCCAAGGGATAAATATGGCAAAAGATGATGTAATTGTTTTTAGTGGTGTCGTAGAAGACAAATTGCCGAACACTATGTTTCGGGTAAAACTGGAAAACGGACACGAAATTTTGGCAACTGTTTGCGGAAAAATGCGCAAGGCACGCATTTGGGTCAACATTGGCGAGCATGTTCGTGTTGAAATGACACCGTATGACTTGGACAAAGGTCGCATCACTTTTGTTGAACGCAATCGTGCGACACCAGACCAACCAAATCAGTAAGTTTTTTCCCGTCAAACGACGGGATTTTTTATTTGTTTTTTGTTAAATACCCCTTGCCCGAAAATAATTTTTTTTGCTAACATAATTTCATAGAAAGGATGAGAAAGGTATTACCTGTTGTTTTTGCGTGCTTTATCGGCATCGGTGTTTCGTATGCCGCGGTTCGCGACGCATCAACAATTTCGCGGGGGGTGGCGAACCAAAACGTTTCAAATGCGCGCACCACAACAAAACAAGTAAATACCGTTTCGCGCACCAGCGCACCACAAACTGTGCGGGTTCGCGACACCAAACAAGCCACCGCAACGCGTCCAACCGTTGCGCGTACTGCAACCAATACTTCGCGCACCGCAACCACACGTTCTAACAAGAACACCACTGCGCGCACCGCAACCAGTACCACACGGGCACGCACCGCAACCACAAAAACAACCCGCGCATCCCTTCTGCCGACAACCAATGATTCCAAGACGTTTGGCACAGGATATAACACATGTCGCGATGCGTACTTCACATGTATGGATCAATTCTGTGCGACACAAGATGAAACTTATCGTCGCTGCGTTTGTTCGTCGCGTTTGTATGATATCAAAAGCAAACAGCGTGCACTAAACCAAACCGCCGACCAATTACAAGATTTCAAAGATTTAAATATAGAGGCAATTCCAAAAACCGCGGCGGAAGTACACGCAATGCAGAATGCCAGTGAAGGCGAAATGGTAGCGTCCTTTATCAAAGACAAATCGGAATCTATGGCGCAACTGGCTGGTATAAGCGCGGTGTTATCCTCCACAAAATCAAAGTCATTATCAACGGCGGGACAACTAGATATCGCTGGTGACATCAATGCTATTTGGGCAACAACCGATTTAACATCGGGTCTGAACATTTCCAATCTGACCGGCGAAACATTATACAATGCGGTACACAGCCAATGCGTCAATTTGGTTGCCGACCGTTGTTCTTCTAAATCTTTGTTGAACATGGTTGTTTCCGCGTACAGCATGTACATTGAAAACGATTGCGCCTTGATTTTGGCGTCTTTGGATAAAAAGAAATTATCTGCGAATGCGTCCATCCGTGAAACAGAACGCGAAATGAATGCGGCACGACTGGAAAATTACGATGCGCACAACTCTTCTTCTATCAACGAATGTATTGCCAAGGTTCGTAAAGACGTTACCGCAGAGGCAGCATGCGGTTCGGGTTATGTTCATTGTTTGGATACCAGTGGTTTGTATTTGAACAAAACAACTGGCGAACCAATATACACATCCAGTTTCTACCAATTGGGCAGCACATTATCCTTGTCTGGCGACATATTAAAGAACGACACCAACCGCACACTGATTTTGGAATTAAATCGCAAACGTATGTTTGCCGAAGATAGTTTGGATACTTGTCGCGATTTAGCCGACGAAGTATGGGATGAATTCGTGCGCCAGGCGGTTATAGAGATTTATCAAAGTCAACAAGTAAAAATTCGTGACGTCAAAAACGAATGTTTGGATGTTGTCAACCAGTGCTATGATATGCAAAGCAATTCATTAAAAGATTTTAGCAACGTCAAAGAACAGTTATTGTTGGGCTCACGTTTAGAATTGTCCGAAGAATTATGTATCGAAAAATTAGCAGCGTGCAGCAACCTGTACGGCGGTGGCACAGATGGTATGCAAGAATTACTGACCACAATGGCAGACATCACAACTCAAAAAATCGCCCAGAATTGTTTCGCAACCTTACAAGAATATGCGCGTGATTTGTGCGCTGTCCCCAGCAGTGATTCCCTGCACTCTTATCCTTATGCGTGTCGTGTGTATGCACCTGGGGAACAGAGACATGCGGACACATGGGGCGTATGTGATAATATAACCGCTATTGACAACCAACCTATGTCACGCACTGCCAGTGCGACCGCTATTTACACCAGGGCCGACGAAGGTAGTACTAGCGGTGGTGAACAATCTACCACACCAAGTTCTTCATCATCGCACTCATCTACTTCTATGTGCGTGACAAGATATAAGACATGTGATTTTAAATATTATTATATGGTAGATGCGAATGGCAAAATCATATTTGAATATCAATTAAACGCGAATCCAGATTTGGCACAACCAGGAAATCGTTGTGTACAATGTTCGCCGACCAAGGGATGTCCGCAACCTGGTGAAAACTATGACGAAGATCCAACAAATGTAGAATTTGATAATGAACCACCATGCGGTGATTATTCCGGCAGTTTGTACCAAAAACTTGTCAGATATGCCGTCCAGGCGTGCTTGCGTCCAAGCGATATTGAAATACTTCGTTCAAACACGCCAGATAGTGGAACAAAGTGGAACGAGTTAAAAACGACATTATTACAAGATGTCAATGCCACACTGGATTTAGTCAAGGCATCTATGGCATCTGTATTAAAAACTGAATGTGAAAGAGTTGGGGGTTATTGGGTATCGTCGCCATGGACGTCAAACACCGAACGCGATACAGGTATTCAACTGTTCTCTCAATTCTATAATGAAACGGGTGCTAATACAAAATGGGGATATTGTGCCGACCCTGCAACCGTCGCCTTATATTACACAGGCGAAACGACCGAGTGTACTACCAATTCTGATTGTGGTGCAGGAACATGTGATTCTGGCACATGTCAATGTTTCACCAACGCAACTAAATCTAACGGCGTTTGCACATGTAATGATGGTTATAGCCAACAAAATGATGCATGCGTAGCGAACAGCGGAACAGGCGGTGGTTCCAGTGGTGGTGGCGATTCTGGCGGCGGCGATTCTGGCGGTGGCGATTCTGGTAGTGGCGGTTAAACAACCAATCCCTCGTTTGAACCTGAACCATAAAGTTTGTAATAAAGCAACTTGCAGGGAACCATAAAATCTGATAAAATATACACAACGGGAATGTAAATATGAAAAAAATATTTTTGCTTTCTTTACTTTTTATAACGACGAATGTTGTTGCTGCAACGCCCTGGTGGGAACAGCCAACCGTTTGTCGTGTAAATCCGGCAACCTGCTATACATCTATGGGCACTGGTTATGACGCAGGTCTGTGGGATGCGTGGGCAAATTGCTGGGGTATGAAAATGATTTGTGGCGAAGCGCTTAAAAACACTGATGAAACTATGCCGGTTGGTCGCACAGAATTATCACGTGGAACACTTACAAATTCGGACTATGACTTGAGTGTGTTGAACGGCGATTGTTTTGGTGTTCGCAAAACATCAACCGACGGTTCAATGGCATCTGTAAATGGTCAGATGGTTCGTGTTTGGTGTTCTGGTATTTTGGACCAAGTTGACGAAGTAATTGAAAACGGTGAAATCACATATGGTACACAACCAGATTGCCAAACATTGGCAGATGCTGGCTATGTGGCGGTTGGAAATGGTAAATGTTATGGTAAATATTATGATCCGGCACGTTATTATATCCAATGCGCTGGTGAAACACCAACATTGATTGTTTTGAATGGCGCAAATTATGAAATGGGTTATACTTCATATCCAGCAACCCAAGAAGATGCCGATGCCATATTCAACAGCATGTATGCCAACGTTCACGGCACAGGACAAATACCGCAATAAAGAGTTATAAAAAAAACAGCCACATTTTTGTGGCTGTTTTTTTATACCCTTTTCTTATGCCGCCTTTTTAGCATCGGCAAAGATTTCCATTGGTGCCTTTTTACCAGCAACAACATTTTTATCTATTACAATTTCTTTCAAATCTGGCTTATCAGGTGCATCAAACATAGGTTGCATCAAAATCTTTTCCAATATTCCGCGCAAACCACGCGCGCCTGTTTTACGCGCCACCGCCATTTTGGCAATTTCACGCAAAGCATCTTCTTTGATATTTAATTTAACACCGTCCATTTCCAGCATTGCGACAAACTGTTTCACAATGGCGTTCTTTGGTTCGGTCAAAATCTTTACCAACGCATCTTCATCCAAATCTTGCAAAGTTGTAATGACTGGCAAACGACCAACCAGTTCCGGAATAATTCCGAACTTTACCAAATCCGCTGGTTGCACATCGTTCAAATAACTTTTTGATTCACGTGCCTCTTTTGATTCAACGTTGGCACCAAATCCAATACCACGACGTGCGTTTGTTCGATTTGCAATAATCTTGTTCAAACCATCAAATGCACCACCGCAAATGAATAATATCTTGCTGGTATCCAACTGAACGGTGGCTTCACCCGGGTGTTTGCGCCCTGCTCCGCCGGCTGGAACATTTGCGATTGTGCCTTCGACTAATTTCAATAATGCTTGTTGCACACCTTCGCCAGACACATCGCGGGTCAACGACGGATTTTCAGATTTACGTGAAATCTTGTCAATTTCATCAATATAGATGATTCCGCGTTGTGCGCGTTCAACATCAAAACTTGCGTTTTGCAACAAACGCGTCAGGACACTTTCCACATCATCACCAACATAGCCCGCTTCGGTCAAAGTGGTCGCGTCCGCGATTGCAAACGGAACATCCAAAATACGCGCCAGTGTTTGTGCGAACAATGTTTTACCGGTTCCCGTTGGTCCGATTAAAAGCACATTTGATTTCTGTATTTCAACCTTGCTTGATGCCGCGACACTGTGCCGTTTATAGTGATTATAAACCGCAACAGACAAAGTGCGTTTCGCATCTTCTTGGCCAATAATATATTCGTTCAAGAAATCATAAATCTGATGTGGGGTCGGCAACTTGGCTGCGTCTTTGTGTATTTCATCAACACGATCATCCGTCATAATGTCGTTGCACAACGCGATACATTCGTCGCAAATGCAAACGCCACGACCACTGACCAGTTTTTTTACTTCATACACAGCTTTGCCACAGAAACTGCAAAATTGCTGATTATCTGCGCCTGTATTTGTATCTTTTGTTTTATCGTTGCTCATCCCACATTCCTATGAACAAAATTATTTTCTTGTCAGAACACTATCAATCAAACCAAATTCTTTGGCTTCAAGTGGCGTCATCCAATTATCACGTTCCATCGCTTCGAAAACTTCTTTTTCTTTACGACCAGTAAATTCAGCCATTTGTTTTACCAACGATTTCTTATTTTTTTGGAACTGATTTATTTGTATTTCCATATCAGTAATCTGTCCCTGGGCACCAGCCATTGGTTGATGAATCATAACCTGTGTATTCGGCAACACGAATCGTTTACCCTTTTCGCCCGCCGCCAACAGCACAGATCCCATTGATGCAACCAATCCCATACCAATAGTAGAGACAGGTGCCTTGATATATTGCATGGTATCCATAATTGCCCATCCAGATGAAACTTCACCCCCAGGGGAATTAATATACATAGAAATATCTGCGTTTGGATTTTCAGATTCCAAAAACAACAACTGGGCGACAATGCTGTTCGCCATATTTGGTTCAATTTCACCACCAACCACAATGATACGGTCACGCAGCAGGCGCGAATAGATATCAAACGAGCGCTCGCCACGTGGTGATTCCTCGATAACCATAGGTATTAAAGCCATATAAAATCCTTATGTCTTGTCTGTAAATTATACCACATAAAACCCCGATTCGCTAATTTTCATCAAGGTGCAGAACAAATATAGCCCTTTAATTTGAATTTTCAAGGTATCCGGCTTGACAAGCCCCGTAAAAAGCTTAATATTCTGGGACTATGTTATGGGCTTTGATTGTTTCTATTATTCTGAAAACGCAGGTTAAACCTGGTGATTCTGATGTCAATCACAACGAAATTGCCGAACACACCCCTGGTTTTTACGCTATGGAGCCGATTCGTTTACAACGCTATATGTACGCAATGGATAAAAAATTAGCATCCGCTGTGGTCCGCCACGAAAAAGCGGACGCTACATTGTTTCAAATGGCGCACAAGGGTAAATCGTCAGCCGTTCAAAATCGTGCTTTTTACAGATTGATTGCTTCTGATATTCGCATTATTCACACACGCAACCGTATATCTTTTGCCGCACAAGATTATGCATCTGCAACTGCGTTAAACATCAAAACTAACGAACAAATAGATAAAATGTATGAATTAGCATACAGCAATAAATTTGATTTGATAAAACGCCTATTTCAAACGAAGATAAAATAAAACCCTGCATTTGCAGGGATTTTTATTTTTCCTCCAAAACCGCTATTCCCGGCAATTCGCGACCCTCAATATATTCCAAGAACGCGCCGCCACCGGTTGATACATATGAAATATCATCTTTGACACCGCATGCCTCAAGCGCCGCGACCGTATCGCCACCGCCAACAATGCTCTTTAATTTTCCCGCGCGCGTTTGTTCCGCCATTGCACGCGCGATTGCAAAAGAACCCGCCGACCAAGTCGGCATCCATTCCGCCATACCAACCGTTCCGTTCCAAACAACAGTCGCCGCAGATTTAATTGCAGCAACATCACGCGCCGTTGTTAGTGCGCCCGCGTCCAAGATGATGTCGTTGTCTGTAATTTTATCAAACGTTTTGTCAGTACGCACTGCATCACGCGCAAATTCAGTCGCGACACCCTTGTCCAATGGAATCAGAACTTCGCAATTATTCGCCTTGGCATATTCTAATATGTCCAATGCGGTGTCTTTCTGGTCCGCCTCATACAGTGAATTACCAACATTTGCCCCAGTTGCATAATTAAATGTTGTCCCCAGCGCACCACCAATTATCAACCGGTCAGCGATTCGCGCCAGCGCACGCAACACACCAATTTTCGTTGATATTTTTGAACCTGCAACAATCGCAACAAACGGATGTGCGGGTTTTTCCATAACCGAATCAAGTTGTTCAATTTCCGATGCCAATAATTTACCCGCATAAGACGGCAAGAAATTCGTCACCCCAACCGTTGACGCATGTGCGCGGTGTGAAACCGCAAACGCATCATTTACAAACAGGTCAAATCCGTCCGCCAACCTTTTTGCAAAATCCGAATCGTTTTCTTCTTCGCCCGCATAGAAACGAACATTTTCCAACAGCACGACATCACCGTCATGCATGTTCGCCATAAAATCTTTGTCTAAACAATCTGGAATCAGTGGAACACCCATATATTTTGCGACCGGTGCCAGTGTATATTCCATATTGCGCGAACCCTTTGGCCGCCCAAGGTGCGCAACAATCGCGATTCGTGCGCCCGCATTACGCAGTGCGTTTATCGTTGGCATACTTTGTTCGATGCGAAAAGCGTCTGTTATTTTTCCATCAACAATTTGCACATTAAAATCATCACGCAGCAAAACATATTTACCACGAACATCTATCCCGTCAATCGTGCGCAGTTTCATTTTTTATCCTTTCTTTCACCGGACCGTATGACCGTCTATAATGTTCATTTATACCATATTTTTCGATTGCATGTAAATGGGATTGTGTTGGATATCCGGCATTTTTGTCCCAATCATACTGGGGGTATTTTTGTGCTAATCCGTGCATAATTCGGTCCCGCGTTTCCTTGGCAATAATAGATGCCGCGGCAATAGACAATGATTTTGCGTCACCCCGCACCACCGATTCGCCGACAAGGTTTTTCGGCACCCGATTTCCGTCAATTAAACACATATTCGGTTTTGTATCCAGCCCCGCCACCGCGCGTTCCATCGCCAACATAGATGCCCATAAAATATTCAATTCATCTATTTCCACCGGACTGCATTGCCCCACCGCCCAAGTTGTGTTTTGGACAATCCAATCATATGCAGTTGCGCGCGCCCGCGGACTCATTTGTTTCGAATCGCGAATCACGACGGGTATTTCAATGTCGAACCGCGGAAAAATCACCGCCGCCGCGACAACCGGACCACATAATGGGCCACGCCCTGCTTCATCAACACCTGCGATTATTCCGCCATGTGTTAATTCAATAGAAAAATCTGGATTTGATTTCATTAGATTGATAAACGATTAAGAACATATTCGTCTTCGCTGTTATACAACGGCCATTGCCCCACCGCCAATTCTTCCATAGATGTCAGTGGTTGATTCAGACGCGCACGATACAGCCACAAATTTGACATAACGCGCTTTATATAACTGCGGGTTTCATACGCAGGAAAACTTTCTATATACAACAACGGGTCGTTTGTTGCGAATGATTTTTCAAACTTTACCAATGTTCCCATACCCGCGTTATATGCCGCCAACATTTTGATAATATTGTTTTGAATATACGGATGCGCCAACAAATCAACAATGTATTGCTGCCCCAGGAACATATTATGTTCCGGTTTTGACATATCAATATCATCCATTTTCACATTGTTGCGACGCGCAACGCGTTTCGCGGTGCTGGGCATAATCTGCATCAAACCATTTGCCCCCGCCCCAGATTTAGCCCCCGCACGAAAACCACTTTCTTGCTTGGTAATTGCCAACAACAACGCACGATCAATTGACCAACCGCCCATTGGTTCCCAATCAGGCAACGGATATTGCGCAGTGTAAATAATATCGTCGTCAATTTCCAAAATACCACGATCGCGAATAACACTGGCCGACTGAATCGAAACGCGTGGCAAACCATACGCAGTCGCCACCGAATTGACGGCGTGTAATGTCCTGTCCGAAGCACGCGCAGTAATTAAATATTTAAGATATTGTTCCGCCCGATCGCGATTATCAACCTGCAACAGTGCCAATGCTATTTTGCCATATTTGGTGTTGCGTAGTTCGTCATAATCTTCTTCGGTGCAATCCTGTTCAAAGAATTCATATTCAGGGACATTACCCAACATAGTCGCCGACAACGCGCCATAAAACGCCATTGGATATGCCGCTGCAATACGCCAGTAATCTTTGGCGGTATCCCGATCGCCATTTGCATCCGCGGCGCGCCCCGCCCAGAAAGCCGCCTCGGTCTTGCGTGCATTATTTATCTGTTGCAAATCTAAAATGCGTGCAAAATATTTTTGGCTTTCTTTGTATTTTCCTTCTTTGAAATACAATAATCCCATTGACCATAAACCGTATTCAGATTTTGCATCCGCCGCAACAAAACCCCACTTCTTTGCCAATTCATATTCGCCGTTTGTGTAATAAATGTATGACATACGACCAGCCAGACGCCCATAATCTGATTCGGTTATCTTTCGCTTAAACGAAGAATCTTCCAAAATCTGACGTGCGGTTTTTGTGCTGCCACTGCGAATCGCCTTTCTGAATTTAGTGATTTTGTCCGCCACTTTGCCGGTATATTGTTTCGCCGTCCATGTTTCAGATTGTGCGGTTTCTATCGATTCGCTGCCAGATATAGAATTCGGCAAACTTGGTTTTCGCACCGTCACCTTTTTTATGTTCGCCAATTTCGCCATACGATCCGCACCGGGCATATCGTAATACTTTTCCATCCAAGCCGCGACTTCGGCGCCCTTGGTATGATATGTTTTGGAAACATAGCGTTGCATTAAAACTTCGTTCATCAGCAACTTGTCATCCAGTTGCTTTTCCAATTTCATTGCCGTGTCGATTTTTTCTTTGTCTTGCAACATAAAGATTTGGGCATACAAACTGGCATCTGCATCAGATAAGACATCCGGCGCGCTTAACGCGAACGCGGTAAGTGGCAAAAACATTGCAACAAAAAATCCAATGATTTTTTTCATGCTAAAACAGCGAAGTCTTTGGTAATTGACAGACCACCGCTCCCTCATCATCCTCTGGTATTTGGTCAATAATCTTTTTAAAATCAGCAATTTTAGAAAACTTGCGATACACAGAAACAAAACGCACAAACGCAATCGGATCCAGATTCAACAGCGAATCGGAAACCATTTGCCCGACCATACTGCTGGGCACCACATCATCTGCGGTTTCTGTTTCCAATCTGCGATGAATAGAAGTCACCAATTTATCAATCTGATCGTCGCTTACATCACGATTACGACATGCCAATTTAATACTGCGCGCCAATTTTTCGCGGTCAAATGGTTCCAATTTGCCGCTATTTTTACGAACGTTCAAATCACGCATCTGAATGCGTTCAACGGTTGTGAACTTAGCCCCGCATGCGTTGCACACGCGGCGACGACGGATAATAGAATCCTCGGTATCCGGACGCGAGTCCGCAACACGACTGTCACTAGAATTACAATATGGGCATCTCATGATTAACATAAAGGTAGCAATCAAAAGCCCCGCGCGCAAGTATATTTTGCATTTTTGGCGCATCAAAAAAATGCATTTTTTATAAAAATCA